>DASSCG010000280.1:0-5164 GCA_035697925.1 Pyrinomonadaceae bacterium | reverse complement strand
CGCAACCTGTAGTAAAGATCCGGGCGAAACCGGCCTTCGGCAACGGCTTGACTGAGATCGCAATTCGAAGCCGAGATGACTCGCACATCAATGGCGACGTTCGTCCGGGCTCCGATTCTGCGCACCGTACGCTCCTGGAGTACCCGCAAAAGTTTGGCCTGAGCTGAGAGGTTGAGAGCATCTACCTCATCGAGGAAGACTGTACCGCCGGACGCTTTTTCAAAAAGACCGCAGGTGTTTGAGAGCGCTCCCGTAAACGAGCCACGTTGATGGCCAAAGAGTTCCGCTTCAATAAGGGTTTCCGGAATAGCAGTGCAGTTGATGTCTATAAAGCTGGAGTTGCGGCGAGGGCTCTGTTCGTGAATGGCACGCGCGACTAGTTCTTTTCCTGTACCCGTGGCCCCGGTAATGAGTACCGAACTATCGGTTGGCGCCACGCGCTCGATAAGAGAGAAAAGTCGACTCATCGCGGGCGACTGGCCCACGATTACTGGATGGAGTCGGGGTCTTTCGGGGGATGGTAACCGATCGAACCTCTTCTGGCGGTCCTCACTTAACGAAGTATTCATCTATTGAGAAAAAATGGGGGCTCAAGATTCCTACTTGTTCTTTTCTACACTTGTTCTGGTCTTTTCCGACTTGACGTTCAGCGATCTGATTTGGTCCATCCATGGACCACCAGGTATTGAACCAGCAAGTCTAACGATCGAAGCCGAGCAGGGTACGCAAGCGTTCGTTACTACAAAAGTCTCAGAAAAGTCCGTTATTCCGGTTAGAAGTAAATTAGCTGGCTTCCTCAGAGGTTAGAGAGGCTTTGATCGCCTTCGTGTGACCCTCCAATTTATCTGGGCTGAGAAGCCGAAGTTTAGGTAAAGCGATCGCTTCTCGTTGCCAAAAAGCTTCCGGCAACTCTGGATTTGGTTGGGGCGTTAGCTAGCAAATCTCGGGCCTCAACCTTAAGTGGTCCAATTGTTCACAAAATTGTGTTCCCGAAGCCCGTAATGTCCAGAACTGAGATTCAATTCTAGAATCTGGACACCTGTGGACCGCCACGCTCATCTTTCTGATCCGAATCTGGGACTGGGTATGTCATTGAACATCTTCTCTTACTAATGAGCGGTCGTTAGGGCCGCCTGAGACTCAATTACGGTTCAAAGTGCAGATAGAACTAGCTGGCAAAGCCAAACTGTGGTAGAAGGTGCGAATTCTCGGAGTTGCCACGCGCCTCGCGACTCGCACATCAAGCCCGGAACTGTGTGACGAGTGTGAACAACGATTATGACGGACCAAGGTGAAAGCATCGTCTCAAACAGTTCGCGTTGATCTCTTACCTATAAACGTCGAAAACTGAAAACTTTCCTGGGAGGGCTTAAATGGAACGTAGGATCTGGATCGCTGCCATTGTTTTCGTTTTATTCTCTGTTGCCCCGAAGGGCAATGCTCAACAATCAGTGGCACAAGTTGTCAAACAACGATCGAACTACACGTTGTCTCTGGAGCTGGAGTTTTCAAAGAAAAATAGGAACAACTTGCAGAAAGCCATGTCTGTTCTGCTGGCGCTTGGACCGAATGGACACGCCACTGGATTTCTGGTTGGCGATGGACTGGTGATGACCGCGTATCACGTGGTTTCTGGAGAGTTGAGCGATGCAAAAAAGATTGCATTGGGCTTCAGGCCTAAGGATCAGTTGCAAGTAAAGATCTTCGTAAACGGATGCCAAGCTACCGTCTTAAGGGTCGACAAAGAAGCCGATCTGGCGTTGCTGGAAATCTGCGGTTCACACAAAGACGTCGTCACGCCGGCATTCCAGGCGAGTCCGAACAAAGATGAGCGTTTGCTTCTGATTGCCAGACCCCATGGAGACAAAGCTGTAAGCCAGGGAACACTTCACGGTTCCTACACCTTTCGCGGACTTGAGTTCTTATCAGCGCGAATTGAGGGGCGAGACGGCTATTCAGGTAGCCCTATATATAATCAGAACGCTGAGGTGGTGGGAGTTTTCAGTGGTTATGACTGGTCGCAAAAACTCGCTTTAATAAGCCCGGGCGTAAGGGCGCAGAAACTCTTGGAGGAGCACATCTCGACCGCCAAGCCGTGAAAAAAGTCACGCGCATTTCGCTACGTTGCCTCCCGGAAATTGAGGTTGTCGCCTGCGGTTGACAACCTCAGCTCTTCCATGGCCCATCAACTGGTCCAATCCCAAAATCTTTTTCCAGCTATCTCATAATCTCCGCCGTCTAACATATTGACTCGGGGATCGCTCAGCATGGTATATTAAGTTTTAACCTGGGTAGCCGGGTGCCCCGCCAAATAATAAGGAGCGAACCCTCACAGTTTGCACTTTCAGCAAATGATCTTGTGACGGAGAGCTCATCTTTATGACAAACAGTCTCCCGCGTTTTACGCCTAAGAGCTGTCTTAGACTCATCTCTGCTTCTGCCCAAGTTGGCATCTTAATCGGTGTATGCGGAATGGTTGCCACTCTCCATGCGGCGACAAGTAGACCGCCCGTGTTGTTAAGCCAGGCTACTTCTACTCGAGCGATCGCATTCGAATCCCCCACAATGAAAGCGGAGCCGTTCCCGCTAACAGCGACTGTACCCTTTAGTTCAGATACCCGAACGCGGATTGCTATTTTCGCAATGAACCTGGACCTCCTGGGCGCCTATGGAACGAGTTCTTCCGTTGAGGGTGCTAGTGCCTTCACGGCCGATGCCCAGGATGTGTCCGGTAAGGTCTATTCCCTGAGAGTGGAGCACGTCGGTCAGGTCCCGGCCTTTCCGGGCATCACCATGATTATTGTGCGTCTGGCTGATGACATGGGAGATGTGGGAGATGTCCTTGTCGGGCTCAACCTACACGGACTGTCGAGTAATCGAGTTCGCGTGGCGATTGGTCATATGGGAGGTGGGCCACCGGATGATCCAGGTGCCGTGGCAACTCCCGCTCCGGCAACGCCGCCTCCGGCCGATGTTCCGCTAGTGCCAGAGGCCTACACTGGTCCAGCAAGTGAAGCCGACACAGTTCGTTTTCTGGAACAAGCATCATGGGGTCCCACTGCATCCGAAGTCGCTCGGGTTAGAGCGATGGGCTTCAGGGCTTACCTTGACGAGCAATTTAATCTTCCACCCACGAACGTAGCGAAGGGATCAAACTTCCCGGACCTGCCATTCCCTACGGATGACTCAAATACTACTTGTCCAACTGGAAGTCCGCAGGAATGCGTGCGCGACAACTACACGATGTACCCGTTGCACAAGACCTTTTATACCAATGCACTGTATGGGCAGGACCAGTTACGGCAACGCGTGGCTTTTGCGCTCCACCAAATCCTGGTGGTCTCCGGACGTGATATCACAACTCCAAGTCGGTTGACTGTTTACCTCCAGGCACTCGATCGCGGAGCGTTTGGCAACTATCGCATGCTCTTGAACGATATCACTCTGAATCCAGCAATGGGCGAGTATCTGGACATGCGCCTTAGTAGGCGGACTGATCCTAATGAAAACTTTGCTCGCGAAATTCTCCAGTTATTCTCAATTGGAACGAGCGAGTTAAACCTTGACGGTACTCCGAAGCTGGACGCGCAAGGCACGCCCATCCCGTCATACTCGCAAACTACGGTTAACGAGTTCACAAGGGTCTTTACTGGCTGGAACTTTGCAGCACCGATCGCAGCCGGAATTACTAATTACCGTGATCCGATGGTTCCCAGGGGCGGAACTAATCATGACTTTAATGCCAAGACTCTGCTTAGTGGCGTGACAACAACTGCCTGCCCCAGTACGAGCGGAGCGGCAAACGTAGCTTGCGCGCAAGCGGACATGGCCGTTGCTCTTGATAATATTTTCAACCACCCAAATGTTGGCCCGTTCATCAGCATGCAACTCATCCAGCACCTGGTGACCAGTAATCCGAGCCCACCTTATGTCGAAAGGGTAGCCAGGGTTTTCAACAACGATTGTGATGCGCTCTACCCGCAGGGTTGCACCGGAGTGCGTGGCAACATGCGTGCAGTGGTTCAGGCCATACTTCTCGATCCCGAAGCCCGCGGCGATGTGAAGACGGATCTTAACTTCGGTAAGTTGAGGGAGCCGGCTCAGTACATTAACAATGTTCTGCGCGCCAACAACATGAAGTCCTTCGATAAAACATCAACGAGCGACGGAGTGTTGGGCAGTCGGTCGTCTGTTGACTTCACAAATACTTTGGACCAGGGGATTTTCTTGCCGCCGACCGTGTTCAGTTACTTTCAGCCCAACTTTGAAATTCCTGGGCTGAAAAAACTCGGCCCTGAGTTTGGCATTCTTTCGACTTCGACGACACTAAGACGGGCTAACAACATCAACACGCTCGTCTATAGCGGTGTAGCCGCAACAACTAGTAGCACGGATCGGCCCCGAGGAACCTCACTCGACCTGTCAAACCTGGAAGCAATTGCCAATTCCGATCCGGGGATGGTTGCGGATCAGCTGAACGCGCTCATGCTGCACGGCACCATGTCGAATCAAATGCGCTCTTCGCTGGTTACGGCGATGAATGCGATTAACGACGTCGACACTGCACTGCGAGCTCGAAAGCGGGCGCGGGTCGCGGTCTACCTGGTAGCAACCTCGTCGCAGTACGACATACAGAGATAACCACAATGCCAACAACACGCAGAGACTTCCTTCGAACGAGCGCGTGCGCGCTCGGCAGCATGGCGCTGGCTTCCAGCCTCGAGAGCTTTGGCACCGTCCACGCGTTGACGCCTCAGGCTGCCTCCGACTACAAAGCGCTCGTTTGTATTTTTCTAAACGGCGGAAATGACGGCAACAACATGTTTGTCTCGCTGGAGCAATACGCCTCCTATGCTGCAGCACGTGGCGTTGACCTGGCTATTCCGCAGGCGCAGCTGCTTCCGGTTTCCCCTAACGGCGGAGGCTCTTTTGGTTTTCACCCGAACATGCCGGAGGTGCGCGACCTCTTCAATCAGGGTCGACTGGCGATGGTTTGCAATACTGGGCCGCTGGTGGAACCACTGACGCGGACTACCTACCAAAATGGCACCGGTAAGAAACCGCTTCAATTGTTCTCACATTCCGATCAAGTTGGGTTATTTCAAACCGCGATCGCGAACGTAGTAGCTCAGACAGGTTGGGGTGGACGGGTCTCAGATCTAAC
>DASSCG010000279.1:0-2469 GCA_035697925.1 Pyrinomonadaceae bacterium | reverse complement strand
CGCCATCAGGTCCGCGTCGAATCGAACTTTCCTCCCAAACTCAGACTCCCGGCAGCACGAATGAATCATGAGTAATCGAACGCTGCCACTATTGGAGTGTGTGTTTAGTGAGTTGAGGAAATTGGTAGGCTCGAAGATGGTGCCCCCGGCGCGATTCCAACGCGCGACCTTCCGCTTAGGAGGCGGACGCTCTATGCAACTGAGCTACGGGAGCACTTGCCGGTAGATAGTAAATGGTGACGGGTCAATGGTAAAGCAAGGCCGACGACAAACATACTGGGCTAACTTGTCTTTGGTCCGGAGCGCATGTTTATAGCCCAAGCCACCAGATAAGTTCGCCCCGTCAGGAGCGACATGCCAGTGAAGGTACATTGCACTCGTAATGTTGTAGGGGTGTTCCTCCGTAGGCGCCCCATCGTCGCGGTTCTGTAGCTTGTCCCCAAGCGAATCGACGATGGGGCGCCCACGGAGGAACGCCCCTAAATCAAAACGCAAGTTTTGAGGGTCTCAGCTTCTAATAAGTCCAATCCTAAACGCCTGGCGATTCCCTGCCCCGAAAGGCTTTAATTCGTTTGCCGAAAGTGGTATAAACCCCTTCAAAAGACTTGCGTGATTTCCAACCTGATGTTCCCCCTCATCAGATTGCCGACTCTTCCCCCGATCAGTCTTTAGTTCTCTTTAAATCTCAGTTTGCGCCCTGAAGCCAGTGCTTCGGGAGAATCGTAGTTTCGATTGATAGCCTTCGGGGGTTTACATGGTAAGGCACTTCAGAGTCCTGGCTCTCTTCGCCCTTCTCCTCTTTAATTTTCAAGCTACGCCCGGTCAGACTGAGATCACCCGCGCAGCTCCTCGAGGAAACTCCGTAATCGGATCGGAATCCACCAACGATCCGGGAAAGACCAAAGTTCAAGAAGTCTCGCGACAAGCGAGTGACGAAGCAAAGCGGCTTTATAAAATCGGTGTTAAGTATGGACTCAGCGGCTTATTCAGACAGGCAGCAGAGTTATTTCAAAAGGCAATTCAACTTAACCCCAATTTCGCCGATGCCCACTACAGTCTCGGACACGCGTATTTCGATCTCGGCCGATATGAAGATGCGATTCAGTCACTGGAAAAGGCCATTGCGCTGAATCCGAAAGATAAAGAGGCGCGCCTCAGACTCGAGGAAGCGCAATTGCTCGCTTCAGAAAACTCTAAGCGCCCCCCACAAACCGGCAAGAATCCGAGTCTTTCACCAAATGCCTCAAGCTCTTCGACGCCGTTAAATGAGACTGCAGCAGGTTCCGCTGTCTCTCTCAATGATGCGAGTGGAGCTGATCGAAATAAGTCAACTTCTGCACGCCCGACTGAAATAGATCTGACACGGGTCTACCACGTCGGTGCCGGCGATGTTCTGGAGGTGCGGCTTGGTGATAATGGTGCGAGTCAATCGACACTGTTTACGGTTACGCCTTCCGGATTACTCGAACATCCAATTCTGTCTGAGCCATTGCCGGTTGCCGGCCTCACGGTCGAAGAAATCCAATCCAGATTGGAGGCAGACCTGAAACGTCGGGCAGTTAACGAGAATCCCAAAGTCTTGATCGGAGTCCATGAATACCTTAGTCATGCAATTATCGTCAGCGGACTCGTCAAGGACCCCGGAACGAAACTTCTGCGCCGTGAAGGTATCCCGCTGTACGTTGTGATCGCTGACGCGCAGCCATCTCCAGATGCTGGCCGGGCCACACTCATCAGACATGAGACGGGAGAGGCTGTGGTTATCGATCTTTCGAAACCAACGGAGATGAATCTGATCGTTCGCTCTGGCGACGTCATTACGGTGGATTCAAATCCTAAACAGTTCTTTTATGTTGGAGGAGAAGTGAAGGCACCTGGCGAAAAACTATTTCGACCGGGAATTACACTTACGCAAGCGATCCTCGCGGCTGGAGGTTTGAGTCGCGAAGCTAAGGAAGCACAGATCGCTCGTGAGAGTGAAAATGGATTTCTCATTTCAACCCGTTACAAGCTCAAAGACATCAATACCGGAAAACGTGCGGATCCGATGATTCAATCGGGCGACCGCATCACTGTAGAGCAATAGACCCCGGCAGGGAGTAAGAACATGTCAGCGGCAGTACCTAGAGTAACGAACCTCGTACGAGAGACCAACCAATTAACTCAAGAGGCAGCGACGGATCCTTCAACCGGGCCGGACACTGGATCTGCTGTTCAAGTGCCTAACGTCTGGCCGGCGGATGCTAGCTCTATTAACGAACATGGCATGACGCCTTTAATGCGTGCTGCGTTTGAAGGCTCGGCAGGGACAGTACGCGCTCTGCTGCATCGTGGCGCGGAACTGGAGGCCAAAAGAACTGATGGGCTCAACGCGCTTTCTCTGGCGGCTTTTTTCGGACACTCGCAAGTCGTTTGGATACTCCTTGAGCATGGCGCCGATCTAGCCGCCACCGGCAGAGCGGGAACCTT
>DASSCG010000278.1:0-4669 GCA_035697925.1 Pyrinomonadaceae bacterium | reverse complement strand
CGTCTTTTCGGGAAGCAGCAGAGCATTGTCAGCCCAGCGCTTCACAGTCGCCTCACTAACGCGCAATAGCCCGGCAACGTCCTTCGTTGTCAGACTGGCCACGGCCTTCGCTTTCTTTCCCTTCACGTTTAGGACAATAGCAAAATCGCTCATTTCATGCAAGCTATAGCAATTTTTGAGGGGACTGCTTGACAGATTATCAAACTATGGTTACAGTGAAATCGCTCAATTCGCTCAAACGAGAATTCGAGCCTGCGGAAAAAGAAGCGAGGTCAAACAATAAACACACGGTCCCTGGGGAGGGTCCACCACAAGGAGTAAAGGGAGTTAACAATGAAACGTAGTAAATCGATCGGAAGAACAATCATTGCTCGTGCCGCACTGCTGTCAATGCTTGCCGTATTTGGAGCCCAACCGCTTTCGGCGAAAGTGGGAGTTCCGGGAGAAACGGCCAAGCAGGCGAACATCGTCGAGACTGCCGTCGCGGCGGGTCAGTTCAAGACTTTGGCAGCTGCGCTGGAAGCGGCTGGGCTAATTGACGCTTTGACGGGTGAAGGCCCGTTCACAGTCTTCGCGCCAACAGATGAGGCTTTTGCAAAACTACCGGCTGGCACCGTCGAATCTCTGCTCAAGCCAGAGAACAAAGAGAAGCTCAAATCCATACTTCTCTATCACGTCGTACCGGGAAATGTGACCGCAAAGCAAGTGATGAACTTGAACGGCCGCAAGGTGAAAACGCTCGAGGGCGGGTCGATCAAAGTCAGCACATCGCATGGCGTAAAAGTTGACGTTGCTAGCGTGACGAAGACGGATATTCAAGCTTCAAACGGCGTTATACACGTTATCGACACCGTGCTGGTGCCAAAGATGTGAACGTGACGATCGCGTAAAAGTTTCGAGCAAGGGGGGATGAGAGGAGAGTGGTGGTTCAGTGAGACCGCCCTCTCTTTTCTTATCGGGTTGTTGCAGGCATTTTCGAATTACAGGGGAATAAATGACCGCAAATATTTTCTTAATAACCTTTCTTATGTTTACCGGATTCGCAGCAGTAGCAATGGAAGCCCGAAAAGATGAGCTCGGGGTGGTCCAATCAGTCGACTTGACCCGTTACATCGGCCGTTGGTACGAGATCGGGCGCTTGCCGAATTCATTCCAGAAGAAATGTGCCGACACGGTTACGGCCAACTATACGATGCGTGCAGACGGAAAAATCGAAGTCGTTAATCAGTGCCGTAAAGCCTCGGGTGAGTACACTACGGCCAAAGGCAAGGCAAAAGTCGTTGATAAGAAAACTAATGCCAAATTGAAAGTGACGTTTTTCTGGCCCTTCTATGGTGATTATTGGATTCTGGATCTTGGCCCAAACTATGAATACGCCGTAGTCGGTGAGCCTGGTCGAAAATATCTTTGGATATTGAGCAGGTCACCTCAGATGGAAGAAGCACTCTACCAGCAGTTATTACAGAAAATGGCGGCAAAGGGCTTCAACACTGAGATGATGATTAGAACTTCGCAACCGATCAAAATCACTGAATGACTATCGGCTTGCACACGAGCATTGTTGCTTGGTCCCGCAAGAAGTATATTCTGGTCAGTCACGTCACGGCTTACCAGGAGTCCCAGCCAGAAAAAACACAACTTCGCTTTCAAACCATTAGCGTGAAGAGGCCGCATGGTAGCAAAGATGCAGGATGAGACCGAACTAGTCGAACTTCAACAGACACTGGCCAAAGCCTGGCTCGCTGGGGATCGTGCGACAGTCGAGCGCATCGTTGCACCCGAGTGGACCAGCACTGGACCAGACGGTAGCACCACCGACAGGGCGATTGTGCTGGCCCAGGTGTTTGAGACAGCTCGGCACAAGATCCGCGTTCTTGAGGTTAACGACGTAACGGCTCGTGTGTTCGGAGATGCAGCAGTTGTGACGGGCCGTACTCACGGTGCTGGCGAGTTTGACGGATCTGGCTACGATGTTGTCATACGGTTCACCGACACATTTGTGCGGCGCCAAGGTCGATGGCAAGCAGTTGCTTCTCACGCTAGTATCGTTCAGGATCCTTGACGCTTGATTGTGATCGCCCAACAACCGCGATTCGTGACCTCAATGAAAAAGCTTTCTAAAACTCCATCGCGAGAACAGCAACCTCTCCAGCCGGCGTTCCCGAACCACTTTGCATTGCGGATGCGAGCGTGGCGTAAACGTTACTCCAAGCTGTTTCAACGTCGGGTGTGAAGGCCTCGCCCAATCCTTTCCGCAGCGTCCACAGAAGCGCCTGTCCCACTGTGTCGTAGTCTTTGTCTCGAACCCCATAGCTGACGTGTCGTGTGCCGAGCGATCGCACGACTGGCAGAAGTTGGTCCATCCGGTCAAGACTGTTGACCGCAAGTCCGAGCATTTGCATTAGTTTGCGTCCTTGCTCGCTAAGATTTCCTTTAAAGAGCAATTCCAGATCCGGGTCGAGTTCGAAGAGTCGTGCGTAGAAGAGTTGGGCGGCGGTCTCAGCGATCGGGGCGACCTGCCGGAAGCTATCTTGCACTAGTTTGATCTGTTCGTTGGTCATGGTGACGTCCTCCTGATTCAGTGCGCCGAACAACGGCTCGTTTATTAAGGCGCAAATCATTCGCGATTTGGTTCATCACTGGGCAATAAAAAGCAAAATGCACCCATGGCTGGTGGGTGGAGGTTTACGAGGTGCGGAGGGTGGCGATTATGTAGCTGATGAAGTGAAACCGGCTTGGCGTTGAGAATCTGTTCGTTTTTGGGTTTAGCCGGTTATGTCAAACCGACTGAAGGCACCGAAGCTCGCTCAAATTCTTCGCAAATTAAGTGAGAGGTCAAATGGTGCGCCAACGGCTCACATGCTTGAGTTTACGGCGTGGACGGGGTAGGCCTAAATACTCCGGCTAACCAGATCACAAGTCGGACGCACATTAGACCAATCCAATAAACTGCCAGTCCCACAAGGATGAACCAGAAGAAATATACCGGCAAAATGTATCGGTATTCGAAATGTAGTGGGGCATGCGAGAACAGATAATACAGCGGAGTCGTGAGAATCACTGCAAGTGCAATTTTTCGCCGATAAACTGCCAGAACGACCACACCTAGAATCGTCAGAGGAAGAAAGTAACGAGCAACAAACAGCTTCTGAAGGGTTTTGACTAACATCCGGGGGTAACGCGTCCATAGGTAAGAGGCAGGTCCAAGTTCATTTAACTGCGCGCGGCCGATGTCTAAGATCGCATGCGCGGTTGGCGATTCCACGTTGGTGATCACGAGCTGCACCTGGTCGTGAATCGGGCTTACGAACGGTATCTGGATCGTCGACGCGAAAGCATTGGTATATGGAACCCGTTCAAGTGAATCCGGGAGAGCCGCTGACGCCAGGACCTGCGGCTGCCCCACTCGCCGAACAGTGATTGACAGTCTACCCTGATGAAGTTTCACCGGAATGGTTAATACATAATCAACGTGTGGTCTAAGTGTTATTGGGTTGGTAGTAAGTTGTATCGCGTTCGCGGTATTGTCAGATTCGAGACGTAACGCGATTTCACCTTCCTGCGTGAACAAAGTCCGGGCCGATCCACTCATATGCGACTCTGATAGGAGTTCGGGCGGTGAACGTGACCATACGAGAGGTGCGTCTTTGATCTCGAGTGAGTGTGAGACTGTCGGCTCGGCGGAGATTATGGAAACTGGTTCGTATTTCAACATCGTCACCATACGCCGAACCATTGTGCCAACAAACCACACCGGGTCCGACCGGATTACCGACAAGCCTCGCGCAGTGCGGCTGCGCTCACGCTCAATGCCATCAGGTCGATAGAGTGCGGCTGCATATTCTGGCCGACCTGCCCACTGTGCTTCCTGCTCACAAGTGCCATCGTCGGTAGGAGACAAACCGAATCTTTGCTCGACATCGTAATCGGCGATTCCCTGACATAAGGTCACACCAGTACCAAGTGAGATAGGTACGAAGCTGCGAAACACTAAAGTGTTTCGAATCGTCATTGGGGCGATTACGATTACCACCCCACCAATCAATGCCAGCGCGTTGCGTCGCCTTTCGCCTTTAGGAAACAACAGTGTCAACGTAGCACATAGAAAAAGAGGAAGCAGCAGAGAATCTGCTCGCAACCAGCAAGAGATGCCGATCAGCCCGCCCGCCAGAATCATGTTACGGACGCTGTGATCTTCCACCGCTTTCATGATTAGAAGGATTGCCGCCAGAAGCGGCAACGCAGTAAGTGAGTCAGGCAAAATCACCAGCGAACGAAACGCGAGCTGAGGTGCTATTGCGACCAGAAACGCTGCCAGAAGAGCTGCGCCGCGTGGAACCAGGCGAGCCGCAATTAAAAAGACCAGAACTGCCGCGACTGCATCACAGGTGATTTGAACTAATCGTAGTGCTCGATCGCTGTTGCCGCTAATTTTATAGATTATAGCCATCAGAATCGGATAACCGGGCGGATGCGTCAGAATCGTCTCGTCAGCCTCCGACTTCGAGCCCTTTACAAACGAGGCCCAGTTACCGTCCAGCAGAAACTGCGCCTCTTCCTTATAACGCGCAGTCAATCTCGTCATTTCTTTATCCAACGTGAGGAAGTTGTTCTGCCACTGGAGTAATCGTACACCAAAGGAAACACAGACGATTATCAAACAGATAAG
>DASSCG010000277.1:0-13613 GCA_035697925.1 Pyrinomonadaceae bacterium | reverse complement strand
GTCGAGGCCGGTCTGGACGCGGCCATTGTCAACGCCAGCAAGATTGAGCCGTTAAATCGCATCGGTGAGAAGGAACTGAAAGTTGCGCGCGAATTGATCTACGACCAGCGCCAGTTCAAGGGGGATGTATGCACTTACGATCCGCTGACTGAGTTCACGACCCTGTTTGAAGGTGTCAAGGCCAAGAGCGCTAAGAAGGCGAGTAAGGGAGATACAGTTGAAGAGCGGTTAAAAAATCACATTATCGATGGAGAGAAAATCGGTCTCGAAGAGGAGTTACAGGCCGCGCTCGAAAGTTACCCGGCCCTCGACATCATTAACAACATACTGCTGGAAGGCATGAAGGTTGTAGGAGATCTCTTCGGCAGCGGTCAAATGCAGTTGCCGTTTGTATTGCAATCAGCCGAGGCGATGAAAGCAGCGGTACGCTTTCTCGAGCCTTTCATGGAAAAGAAGGGTGGCGCTACTACCAAAGGAACCATGGTGTTGGCGACGGTCAAGGGTGATGTTCATGACATTGGCAAGAACCTGGTCGATATCATCCTAACTAACAATGGCTACCGTGTGATCAACCTGGGGATTAAACAAACCATAGAGAACATTCTGCAGTCGTACCAAGAGCATCAAGCTGATGCGATTGGCATGAGCGGACTGCTGGTGAAGTCCACGCTGATCATGAAGGAGAACCTCGAGCTGATGAACGAGCGCGGCATAACTGTGCCGGTAGTCCTCGGCGGTGCGGCGCTGACCCGGCGCTACGTTGATGACGATCTAAAATCGCTCTACAAGGGGCAACTGTTTTACGCTCGGGACGCTTTCGCTGGGCTGCATACAATGGACAAACTAGCTGCTGGGAACGGACAGCCCGTGATTGCAGCCGCAGCGGCAGCAGCAGAACACGTTAGCGGCGAAGCTGAGGCCCGGGAGGATCTTGAAGACCTGGTTGGTGAAGATGCGAAACTCGGGATTGCCAAACCGTTAAAGCCCAGAGGTTCTTCCAAACCTGCCGGCGACACCACACATACCAAACGCTCAGCCGTGGCCAGTGACATAGAAATACCAACAGCACCCTTTTATGGATCACGCGTGGTTGAAAACATCCCGCTGGATCAGGTGTTTGCTTTTGTGAACGAAACCGCGCTCTTCAAAGGGCAATGGCAATTCAAACAGGGCAGAACTGCACCGGATAAGTATCAAGCTTTTGTTGAGGAGACGGTTCGTCCTATTTATGAGGAGCTGAAAGAACGGAGCACCCGAGACAGGTTGCTCGTGCCGCGCGTCGTTTATGGATATTTTCCCTGCCAATCGTCGGGAAACGACTTGATCATTTACCACGACGATCAAAAGACAGAACGGCAGAGGTTTATTTTTCCGCGCCAACCCTCTGGCAAGCACCTGTGCCTGTCTGACTTTTTCGCCGCCAAAGATTCGGGCCGAATGGATGTAGTAGGCTTTCATCTCGTAACAGTCGGTCGACGTGCCAGTGAATACGCACAAGAGTTGTTTAAGTCTGACAACTACGCTGACTATCTATACTTTCACGGTTTAAGTGTGGAGAGCGCAGAAGCGCTTGCTGAGCTGTGGCACAAACGAATCCGCGAGGAACTAGGAATTGCAGGCGCAGACGCACCCGACATCAAAAAGCTTTTTCACCAGGCATACCAAGGCTCACGCTTTAGTTTTGGCTATCCGGCGTGTCCAAATCTGGAAGATCAGGTCAAACTGTTTGAGCTGCTGGATCCAGCCCGTATCGATGTCGAGCTGACTGAAGAGTTTCAACTGAATCCAGAGCAATCAACGTCCGCTATTATTGTCCACCATCCTGAAGCAAAATACTTTTCAATTGACTAATTGAGTTCTAGCTCAAACTGCAATGTCCAAAGTCCAACGTCCCGAACCGAAGCTGTCCGCGACGGATCACACGGACGCGGGACAAATAGTTGGACAGAGGTCAGCCGTCGTCGAATTAGATCCTGAACCCGATGAGCTTGAAGTCTTGAGCTGGTTCGAACGGTTCGCGGTTCGGTTGGTGAAGAGGATGAACCAGGGCCGTTGGAAACGTTTCTGGACGTGGTGCCAGAAGATCTTCGGCGCCGGTTGGATTCATTTGGCGACGTACAATCTGATGCAGGTCTACGGGCTTGAGAATCTTAAGTCCGCCTCGTCCGAGCGACCCATATTACTCGCAGCCAATCATCGCTCCTTCTTTGATATGTATACGGTCTCTACCGTGCTATTTCGCCAAACCACTTGGCGGAAGCAACTGTTTTTTCCGGTGCGGGGCCGATTCTTTTATCAGTCACCTCTCGGTCTTTTTGTGAACCTGGTGATGGGATGGTGGTCAATGTATCCTCCGTTCTTCGCCAGCGGAGAAAATCCGCTTCGCGAGAAGCGCGCTTTCGATAAATATTCGTTTCGCCTGTTAACTGAAATCTGCAGAAGCGGGCCAGGAAACGTTATCGGCTTCCATCCAGAGGGCACGCGCAATAAGAATGCTGATCCGTATTCATTCCTTCCTCCGCAGCCCGGAATTGGAAAGCTAATCAAAGATGCCGCTCCTCAAGTCATCCCTGTCTTCGTAACCGGTCTGAGCAATCATCTTCCCAAACAAGTCATGGGAAATTGGACTGGAGGGCCCAGCATTCGCATACACTTCGGCCCTCCGCTGGTTTTGACGGACTACCTTTCCAAGAAAGACCACTTGCGAACCTACAAGGAGATTTCAGAATTTGTAATGCAGAAGATTGCTGACCTTGCTGAGGAGGATCGCGCCTTGTATGGATGATGAGGATCGGGACTGAATCAAGACTTTCTGATCTCAGAAGGCGGTGTCATAGTAAAGAACGGCAACGCACAAATTCGAGAGCTTTCGAAAACATGGGTCTTCCCTTAGTCATTATCAATCCTGAATCTGCTAGTGGCGCGACGCGAGAAGAGTGGCCACGTATCGCCAGCGACTTGAGTACTCACTTCGGTGCTTTCAATTGCGTATTCACCAGCCGTCAGGGCGAGGGAACTGAGTTTGCGGCCGAGGCAGCACGCAAAGGCATAAAATTAATAATTGCCTGCGGCGGCGACGGAACTATCTCAGAAGTAGCAAATGGCATACTGGCGTCGGGTAAAGACTCGGAACTTGGGATTTTGCCAAGCGGCACCGGCGGCGATTTTCGCAAGACGCTGAAGATCCCAGCCCGTTCAAGGGACGCCGCTCGTATTCTACGCGAAGGCATCACGCGTCGGATTGATGTTGGACGCGTCACATTTACAAAGAGGCAAGGCAAGAATGACAGTCGCTACTTCCTGGGTGTGGCGTCGTTTGGGATGAGCGCTGATGTAATTGGGAGAGTAAAAGAAAGTGGCACTCAATGGCTTCCGGCGAAAGCGCCCAAATGGCTTAGCGGCCGTCTCACTTTTGGCGTCTCGATGTTGCAGACAGCCGTGCAGTCGACAGCAACACGCGTAGTGGTCCAACTTGACGAAACGCATGAGCGACATCTGTCCGTAACCAACCTCTGTATCGCCAATGCTCGCTTCTTCGGTGGCGGGATGAAGATCGCTCCCGAGGCGAAGTTGGCTGATGGCTGGTTTGATGTGGTCACGATTGGCGATCTGGGACCTGCAAAAATCCTAACCAATGCACCACGACTCTACCTGGGCGCACATCTCGGGATGCAGGAAGTCAAACATGAGTTAGCAAAGAAAATTACTGTTCGCCCCGCGGTAAAAAATTCAGAGGTGATTCTCGAAGTAGACGGCGAACTTCCCGGTCAACTGCCGGCGAGTTTCCAAGTCGTTCCCCAGGCTTTGCGCCTACGCTGTCCAAAGTGATTCCAACCGTTGAGTGGATCCTCGCCAGAACCTCAATAAGTTTCCAGCCAGCCTGTTCCAAAAAATCGGAAGCAACTAACGTTTCCAAAAAACCGTTCTGTAAGCCCCATTCATAAGCGTCAATACTTTCTCGTCTGTATCCAAATTTCACAACAACACTTCCAAGTCTCTTCGCTCGTCGGCAATCAACACGCCTGAGAACCTTCATTCACAAGTGAGTGATGCTTCAGGGTACAGCTGTTGCACATCTCTGCTGTAGTCAGAGCGGAGATGCGATTTCCGCTTTGCGAAAATTCGGAATGACGAGAATGCGGATCAAACAGTTGGGGAACAAAGGAAATAAGGAGTACCTAATATGAAAGATGCTGGAATAAGGTCTCTGAGTCTGCTGGTCGTAATCCTGGCTTTCAGCGTGATAACGTTCGGGCAGGGAAGTCCGACCGGCTCAATGGCCGGCACTATCACGGATCCGACGACTGCTGTAGTCAGCGGCGCGACGGTTACCGTCAAGAATAATGCCACCGGCCAGGAATTCACGGCAGTCACAACCGACAACGGCACTTTCAATGTGCCGGCTCTTCAATCGGGAACCTATACCGTCACCGTCAGTGCACAGGGGTTCAAGCAGGCCGTGGTGCAGGACGCAAAAGTTGACGTTGGTTTACCGTCTACCGTCAATGTCGCCCTCGAGATTGGGCCACAGACCGAAACAATCACTATTGTAGGAAGCGGAGCTGAGTTGATTAATGCTCAGAACGCGACTGTCGGCACGACGATCGCCGGCCGACAAATCGTCGAACAACCTCAAGCCTCACGCGACGCTCTTGACCTAATTACATTATTGCCTGGCGTCCAGACGACCGGTCGCCCGCGCACTTCCACCGTCAACGGTCTACCGAAAGGTTCACTCAATATCACGCTTGACGGCACCGACGTGCAAGACAACCTCATTAGTTCTAATGACGGTTTCTTCACGTTTGTTCGCCCGCGCATTGACGCAGTTGGCGAAGTTACAATTTCAACCGCAGCACCAGGCGCGGAAAGCTCAGGCGACGGCGCAGTGCAGATCAAGTTTGTCACCCGAGGCGGAACGAACGACTTTAGAGGCAGCCTTTACTGGTACCATCGCGAGCCAACACTTTCAGCCAACTACTACTTCAATAACCAAACCCTGGCGCCCGATCCGGCGACGGGCAGAGCTCCCATCAATCGCGTATTGCTCAATCAGTACGGTGGCCGTGTGGGTGGACCTATCACGATTCCAAAGATTTTCAATGGTCGTGACAAAGCCTTCTTCTTCGTGAATTACGAAGAGTTTCGATTACCTGAACAACAGCTACGTCAGCGTATCGTCCTGAGCCCCCAAGCCCAGGCTGGAGTGTTCCGTTACCTCACCGGTGCCGGGGTTCAAAGTGTGAACCTGCTGCAACTGGCAGCCAATAACGGTTTCACATCGACAGTCGATCCAACAATGAATGCGCTGTTGGCCCAGATTCGTACATCAACAGCTCAAGGCGGAATACAAACCAGGCCCACCGATCCGAATCGTGAGGACTTCAGCTTCGTGGGACAGGGTGGACAGAATCGCTACTTTACGACCGTGCGTCTGGACTACAACTTGTCCGACAAACACAGCTTGTGGAATGTCTGGAACTACCAGGAGTTTGGTGGCAAACCCGTTGATTTTCTCAACCAAACCGACCCTTCATTCCCAGGCTTTCCAAATTCTGCGGGACAGAACTCGCAACGTTGGACCAACACTACGGCTCTGCGTTCGACTCTGACTCCAACACTGATTAATGAAGCGCGCTTTGGGATGCTTGGCGGAATCTCTCATTTCGGTCCAATCACCTCAGATCAGTTTTCCAATCAAGGCGGCTTTGATCTGAATCTAAATGACCTTGCGATCACTGATGCCTCGGCGGTGCAGGCATTTCCACAGCGATTCAACCGCGCCTTTGGTGTGAACTTTGGAGCGAGTCGACGGAACACGCCCAGTTTCGATTTCGCTGACACACTGACATGGGTGAAAGGATCACATACCTTCAACTTTGGTGGAAACTACAATCTGCTGAAGACGTTTGAGCAGGCCAACGATCAGATCGTGCCGAACATTAGCTTCGGAGTGGCCGAAGGAGATCCTGCGGAAAGTCTCTTTGTCTCTGGAAATTTTCCCGGCGCGTCAGCGACGGATATTGCAACCGCGGCGCAACTTTACGCGACCTTGACCGGCCGGGTGATCGCGGTTGACCGGACTGCTTTTTTGAATGACGGTACCTACGGACTTCTTGGACCGCAGGTAACCCGCTTCCGACAACCTCACTATGCCCTTTTCGCACAAGACTCCTGGCGCCTGCGTCCCAATCTGACACTCAACCTCGGAGTGCGTTGGGAACCGCAGCAGGCGGTGGTTTCGGAGAATGAAAACTTCGCCAAAGTCAGTTATGCGGACTTGTTTGGCGTGTCAGGCGAAGGAAATCTTTTCCAACCCGGTACTCTTACCGGTAGACCAACTCAATTCACCGCACTCGGTGTTGGCGAGAAGTTGTACGATACCGACTACAACAACTTTGCGCCTAGCTTGAGTGTCGCGTGGAGTCCCGACATGAAGAGTGGTTTTCTGAACCGGATCTTCGGCCAACCGGGACAGAGCGTCATTCGTGCCGGCTATTCAATGGCTTTCGTCCGCGAAGGATTGGGCAATATCACTCAGGCGGTGGGCGGTAATCCGGGTGGCACGCTCACTCTGAACAGCGACGTGGACGATGGCAGTTTACCTCTCGGAACATTGTTCAGGGATAGGCTTGCATTAGCGCCGCCCTCATTTCCTGACACTCCGACTTATCCCTTCATAGGACAAGTTGGCGACACTGCGTCCGGCTTCGACCCTAAGTTGAAGACCGGCCTGGTCCACTCATGGACCCTTGGCTTCCAGCGTGAGATCTTCAAAGACACGGTTGTTGAAGCTCGATACGTGGGAACTCGAGGGAAGGATCTATGGCGGCGTTATGGACTTAATGAAGTGAACGTTATCGAAAATGGTTTCCTGGATGAGTTCAGAAGGGCGCAGGCCAATCTGTTCGCGAATCAGGCTGCCGGTCGAGGTGATACGTTCGCATTCTTTGGACCGGGTTCTGGTACACAGCCTCTCCCAGTTCTGCTTGGGTACTTCAGCGGGATCCCTGCAGCCAGTGCCGGCGATCCGGCGCTCTATACGTCGAGCCAGTTCACCAATACTGCCCGTCTGATTGCGTTGAATCCAAACTTCGCAAATCCAGTGGGCCTGGCAACCACTCTGCAAAACAATTTTGCCGACAACGGACTAGCAGCCGGTTTGCCGGCAAACTTTTTCATAGTCAATCCCGGCATTGGTTTGTTGCAGGGAATTCAGTCTGTGACTCTGACCACTAATGATGTAAATACCTGGTACGACGCGATGCAGTTAGAGTTGCGCCGGCGCTTTTCAGGTGGGTTGCTGCTGCAACTCAATTACACCTGGTCCAAGTCACTTACTAATTTCTACGCTTCGAGTCAGAGTTCTGTGGGACAGCCGTTAACGCTGCGGGCAGCCAACGAGGGGCTGGAGAGGTACCGTGCCCCGCAGGATCTCGAACATGGTTTCAAGGCCAACTGGATTTATGAGTTGCCCTTCGGCCGTGGCCGGCAGTTCTTGAGTGGCGCCAACGGCGCAGTTGATCGGATCGTCGGTGGCTGGGAATGGCATGGCACGGCGCGAATTCAAAGCGGAAGGCCGTTCGCGTTGGGCAATGTACAGCTAGTTGGTATGACGGTTGATGAATTGCAAGAGGCTGTTGACGCTCGCAGGAATCCCGACCGGACAGTTACGTTCCTGCCTGATGACATCATTCTCAACACGCGCCGCGCGTTTAGTGTTTCCAGCACAGGAGCAGGGTTCAGTGCCCTCGGTGCACCGACGGGACGCTACATTGCCCCGGCTAACAGCAACGGTTGTCTCCAGGGTTTCTATGGACAGTGCGGGTTCTCCAATCTGGTCCTGGAAGGCCCACGTTTCGTTCGTTTCGACATGAGCGTGTCGAAAAAGATCCGATTCACCGAGACTACCAACCTCGAGCTTCGGGTTGAACTCCTGAATGCCTTTAACAACATTAACTTCCTAGTTGGAGGCACTGCGGCGGTTGACGATGGCAAATTGACTCCCACAAATTTGGGTCTACAAAATCCTAACTACAGTGCCGCCACCTTTGGTCGGATAACTGCTGCCTACCAGGATATTTCAACTACGAATGATCCTGGCGGTCGTCCGGTTCAATTTGTCTTGAGGTTCAACTTCTAGACTCAGACTGGTCCTCCGGTCTTAGTCAATTCCGAGGAGTGCAGTGAACGCTGCACTCCTCTTTTTTTTCAAACAATGCAACGAGTACACGTGACCTGGGTTTGTATAGTGATCTCTTAGGAGGTGTAATGGTTTAAACTGGCTATCTAACGAAGAGCGCATTGGTTTGATCGGCACTCAATTACGGAACCGGGAGAAGAGCGACCGTATGCTAGCACTCAACCATCTTGTCGATTCTTCCAAAGCAGACGGCCAGCTTGCTGGCTAATCAACCATCAATTGCTGCCAGCAGGTTCTCTAATTGACTGGCACTGGAAACTCCTCGATGTATTCAACAGCAGTAGTTTGTCCGCCTGCGGCGACTTTTGCTCAAGGCTTGACGACCGTAAAACTCGGCACACCAAGCTATCAGCGAGCAGGCGAACAACACGAAGCGTATTGTTCGGCGCTGGAACACTGCGGACTAACTCTGGTACGTATCGAGCCCGATGAGCGCTATCCCGATTGCACGTTTGTGGAAGATGCAGCAGTCGTCACCAAGCGGGGCGCCATCCTGACACGGCCCGGCGCAACCAGCCGAATGGGAGAAGTGGAAACGGCGAGGGAAGCGCTTGCCCGTTTCTTTCCGAATCCGAGCTTTATTCGCAATCCTGGCACCGTTGACGGAGGAGACATCTGCGAAGCCGGGGATCACTTTTTCATCGGACTCTCCGAAAGGACAAATAACTCCGGAGCTGAGCAGCTCGCTGATTGGCTAGCAACGTTGGGATACAGCTCAAGCCTGGTTGATATTCGTAACGTAGCCGGCATTCTCCATCTGAAAAGTGGGATTGCTTATCTTGATGACAATCGGATGCTGGTAATCGATGCGCTTTCCAAACGGCCGGAGTTTCAGGGATACGAGACTGTGCGGATCCAATCCGGCGAGGAATACGCGGCCAACTGTGTAAGGTTAAATGACTACGTTTTAGTTGCCGCCGGTTATCCTTACATCCAAAACACACTCCGCCAGTTGGGCTACCAGACAATTGCGCTTGAGATGACTGAATTTCACAAAATGGACGGGGGACTGAGCTGTTTATCTTTGCGTTTCTAAATTTTAACAGCACAAAGTTCTCCTCTAACATGCAAGCCGGCGTTTACCTAATCGTTCCATATATGTTCAAGAGTATTGTAGAAGTCTCGGTTCAAACAATATCAGATAGGAGTTTGAATGAAGTCACTAAGGATATTGGCATTTGTCGTCGTTATCGCGAACGTATGCTTAGCCCAAAATGAGATGACAAAGACAGAGAATGCTCTCAGAGAGTTGGACAGCAAGCTGAGCGAGGCCCTGAGCAAGGGAGATCCGGCAGCGCTGGACCAGATCCTGGGAGACGATTACGTCGAGGTCGATTCCCGCGGATTGATGACAGGGAAAACCGATCTAATGGCGCTGGTGCGCGCCAGGGCGGCCGCGCCACCCTCCAAGAGTGTCGGACCAGAAGTTACGATCGACGACACGAAACTGCGAACCTATGGAGATATTGCGGTTCTTGTTGGTCGTACGACAACGCGCTATCAATTTATGGAGTATCAGACTGTACCGGGTGCCTCAACCCCGGCTCCAGAAAGTGTCATACAGGAGCGATTCATGAAAGTGTATGCAAAACGCGTTGGCCGCTGGCAATTGATTGCATCGATGAAGACGGCGATTGCCAAGCAGTAACTCAGCAAGATTTGATTTTTTGGAACGATCACCGCTCGGTTAGGGCGCGACGCGCAAACGCCCAGGGGCTAGAGCACCCATTTAGCCCGACAATCTCCTTTTAACTCTCTTACCGAAATCGCCGCTATTTTCTCCCCGCCGTTTGGAATATCGGGGTTAATCTAAGTTTTAGTCTGTACAGCTTTCAAAAGATTGGAAACTTATCCACAAAATTGACAGCCAGAAAACTGATCGTTAAACTGCGTACGCTTCAATTATTTAGTCTAACGAGACGGGCTTAGCGCACAGGCGCTAGGCACAAGACCAAGACAAATTCCAATCGAGCCGTTTGCCACTGAATCTCAGTCTCCCCTGACATTCAGAAGACTTGATTAAGCCTAAGAGATCGCTTTCTTGGGCTTATATCAGCGGCTTTAGGCTTCTATTACTGGAACCTGAATAGTTCCGCCTCGGCTCTCTCTAGCCAGGGATCCGGGGTAGTCCAAGTCCACGAAGAGACCCCTTCCGATCGACCATCCGAAGGATTAGTCGGTGCAAGTGGCCCAGTTCTAAACAACAACAAGGAGAAGAAAATGAGACCTAAAGGTTTATCCGGCAGAGTCCCCACTAAGAAAATGACCAGGTCGCGTATTGGATTAATTCTGTCGATGGTTCTACTAGCGCTGACCGTAGGAACAATGGCGATGACTCGCACTTCAACACAAGCCCAGAAAAAGAAATACGTAGCGACCAAGGAGATCGTCCGCGACAAGGTCACCGGGCAATTACGCAAGCCGACTGCTGAAGAGACGGATGCGATGGTTGATCAGCTAAAGACGTTGACGAATCAGTCGACCGAAGGATTAACGCCTACGCAGCACGCTAACGGCATGGTCTCGATGAACCTCGAAGACCGTTTCGGTGGTGTGGTGCTTGGCAGAGACACTGCCGATGGTGGCACCGAAGTTCGCTGCGTATTCACCATGGAAGAGGCCGCTGATTTTCTTGGCCTTGAAGAAACAACCTCACCGGAGTAAGGAGAACCACAATGCGAAAACATATTCTTAATGCAAAGAGTTCACTAGTCCTTTTCGCCATGATTGTGGTTCTGACCTGCTCCAGCAGCGCTTTTGCGTCAGCCACTATTGTGATCGTTAATCTTGACGGACCGGGAGAAGGATTCAACGATCCGACCCCGGCGGCCCCCGTTGGCGGCAACCCGGGAACCACGCTCGGCCAACAGCGATTAATAGCCTTTCAACATGCTGCGGACATTTGGGGAGCTAACCTCGACAGCAACACCACTATCCGCATCCAGGCGGCCTTTAATCCGCTTGCGCCGGGCGTTTTGGGAAGTGCGGGCGCGACGTTTGTTTTCCGTGACTTTGGCGGCGTCGGTCTCTTTCCGGGGGCAGAGTTTCCTGCCACGTGGTATGGATCAGCACTTGCCGATAAGCGAGCCGGAACTGAGTTGAACCCCGGCTTTAACGACATCAACGCTCAGTTCAGCAGTAACTTCAACTTCTATCTCGGACTGGATAATAACCATGGAGCACAGCCCGATTTGGTGGTAGTACTCCTGCACGAATTCGCCCACGGTCTAAACTTTCAGACCTTTGTCAATTCATCAACAGGTGCAAATTTTGCAGGATTCACCGATATCTATGCTCGCCACCTGCTGGACACCACTAACGGTTTGCATTGGCACGAAATGACTCAGGCTCAGCGTCAAGCGGCGGCTACCAAATTTGGACGCATCGTTTGGGATGGTGCGACTGTCACCGCCGCCGTACCGAGCGTTCTCTCTTTCGGTAGTCCAGAAGTCAGAATCCTTACTCCGGCGGCAATAGCGGGAGCTTACCAATTTGGCACGGCAGCTTTCGGCGCGCCATTGAGCAGTCCGGGAATCACAGCGCAGGTGATAGATGCTCAAGATGAAGCCAACGCAGCCGGGCCAACCACGACGGACGCTTGCACGCCGCTTACTAACGCCGGAGCCGTCGCGGGCAAAATCGCGTTAGTTGAAAGAGGGATGTGTACGTTCGCAAGGAAAGCAAGGACTGTAGAAGATGCCGGCGCGATCGGTATGATCATTTACAACAACTTGGCTAACGTGAACGGTCCTCCTCCCGGAATGGCGGGCGATGCGACTGTTATCCCACAGCCTACTATTACTTCTGTAAGTCTGACACGGGCTGATGGGCTCTTAGTCCTCGCGCAAGTGCCTACGGGTACCACCGCAAGGTTGAGTGTCGATCTAACTATTCGCGCTGGAGCCGATGCGGCTGGTCGAGCACGTCTGTATGCACCTTTTCCAGTGGCACCAGGATCTTCGATTTCGCACTACGATACTGCGGCCTCTCGTAACCTCCTCATGGAACCCGCAATCAACGGCGACCTGACTCACAACGTTAAAGCGCCTGACGATTTAACGCTGGAGTTGTTCAGGGACGTTGGTTGGTTCCCAGATGCAGACTTAGACGGAGTAGCTGACGGCACCGACTGCAGTCCCAATTCCGATCTTCGTCCAACCGTAAACATTGAGTCCTGCGACAGTGGGGTTCCGAATACGCTGTTTAGTAACGGCTGCACGATCAGTGACTTGATCTCGCAGATTGCAGCGAATGCCCGCAATCACGGACAATTTGTGAGCGGCGTCGCGCGTCTCACCAACGCTCTCGTGAACAACGGACTCATTACCCAAGCTCAAAAAGACGCGATAATGAGTTGTGCGGGGTCGTCTAGTCTTCCATAGGGAGAACCCTTTCAAAGGCTCCTTGAAACTAATTAACCGAAGCCATAGTGCTTCATCACTCGACGGCGACGAATGTAAAAATTCGTCGCCGTCTTTCTATTTATAGCTATCGGCCAGCCCGAAACAACACCGAGAAACTTAGTGACATTTCGTGCGGTTTCGTGGATCGTTTTTCCGAACTTTGCTCTCAATCCCTGATTATCGGCGCATGGAGGAAACATGAAGTTTAAGCCAGCAATTCTTGCGATCTTGATAGCACTGCCGTTCACGGTTTTCTGTCAGGGCCAAACCAGGGCTGCAAGAAAAGGTGTCCTACTTGAGGACCTTACCTGGTTAGAAGCCGAAAAAATATTGACACCCTCGACTGTAGTTGTAATCCCACTCGGCGCCGCGGCCAAAGAGCACGGCCCACATCTCAAACTGAAAAACGATTTTCTTATGGCTGAGTATTTGAAGCGCCGAGTGCTGCGGCAAGCAGACGTGGTTGTTGTTCCCACGCTCAACTATCACTTCTATCCGGCATTTGTTGAGTATCCAGGTTCTACTTCTTTGCGATTGGAAACTGCTCGCGATGCAGTGATTGATATCTGTAAGTCGTTAGCTCGGTTTGGTCCGCGTCGTTTCTATATTCTGAATACCGGAATCTCAACCCTTAGGGCACTAAAGCCTGCGGCAGAGTTGCTGGCGCCGGATGGCATCCTCGTGCGATACACCGACCTAAGGATGCTTGCTCCGGTTGAGAAGACGATTACTCAACAGGAGGGAGGCACTCACGCCGACGAGGTGGAGACCTCGATTATGCTATACATTGCCCCTGAAAGTGTGGAGATGAAAAAAGCAGCCAAGGATTATCATGGAAACAGTGCCAGGGGCGGCTTGACCCGAGATCGAACGAAAGAAGGTGTTTATTCTCCTTCGGGTGTGTGGGGTGATCCTACACTGGCGACGAGAGGAAAAGGGAAGATCCTGACCGAGGCATTGGTATCGGGAATCCTCAAAGAAATTGAAGAGTTTAGGCAGACGCCGCT
>DASSCG010000276.1:0-5586 GCA_035697925.1 Pyrinomonadaceae bacterium | reverse complement strand
CGCGTTGTTCCCCTAGGCAACGGGAGTAAATAATGCCGCCTGGAAAAACTCCAACGAAATCGATGACCAAGCGGAAATTTCTCCAATCGAGTTAGCCTGGGAGACAATCCGACTGCATCTCGAAAACGAGCGGGCTAGGGTCAAAATAGGTGTAGCGCGGGCTTAAGCTCGCCGAGTTCGGCGTTGGAGGACAACTTTGCTTTACATGATAGTGGAGCACTTTAAGAACCGGGATCCTCTGCCAGTGTATCGGCGCTTTCGGGATCGTGGTCGGCTCGCGCCCCAGGGTTTGCGCTACGTCACAAGTTGGGTGGACGAAAAGCTCGAACGCTGCTTTCAACTTATGGAGACTGAGGAGCGCCGATATCTCGACGAGTGGATTGCCCAGTGGATTGATCTTGTCGACTTCGAAGTGTACCCGGTCATCTCATCGAACGAGGCCGCCGAAAGAGTTTCAGAGCGTCTTTAACAAGACCTAGTCACGTCTCTACTCCGAAGCGGAGTACAATGTTTTTATCAGTCAGTCCGCCAATTCGAAACTCTGGCCGAATGGATTTGGGCACCAGGGCGGATTACAAGAAATGGATTAGTTTATTTTAAGCCTTCATAGTTAGATGCCGTCAGAAATACTCTATCCCATCACTTTCAGTCTCTTTCAGGTTTGTTGGGCCGTGGTTTGGGCTGCCAGACACGTCGAAATACGACGGTCTAGACGATATGCTGCCAACAGAGCGCAGGCTGATACAAACCGCAGGTACAGGGTTGTTAGCTACTTCTTGTACGCTTTCCAGAATGTTCTTTGTATAGTTTCTTTTTGGTCGAACTCTCCGTTGCTGCTGAAGATCCACGATAGTGACGCACTCCGAATGCTGGGACTGATACTTATTGGCTGCTCGACAATTCTGTATTTCATGTCTTTGAAGTACCTGGGCCGAAATTATTCGCCGTGCTTCGATTCGCACGTGCCTATGGAGTTAATCTCTAGTGGCCCATATAAACTAGCAAGGCATCCAATGTATTTAGGTAAGCTGTTGGTTGCTATTGGTAACTTCATCATCAGCGGATCACTCTGGTTTGCGCTGATGTTGATTTACCTCGTTTTGGAAACTGTACGAACAATCAGGAATGAGGAACATTATTTGACAACGGCGGTACCTGAATATGCCGAGTACAAGAAAAGAACGCCAATGATGATTCCCTTCCTCCTTTGATAAAACCCCGCGGTGAGCGCATCAGGTTAAGAACATCGTAGGACCGGCGGTAAAGTAACACCATCGCCTTGAGGTTTTCATGAAAACAATCGTTATTCTACTTGTCCTAACCCACTCACTTGGATTCGCGGTTATTTCACAGGAAAAGCAGGCTGGAAACTCGCCCTGTGAAAGCAGCACCGGCACGCAAACCGAAGCAAACGCCTGCGCCCGTCATAAATACAAGCAGGCAGACAGCGGTATGAATCGAGTGTATGAACAACTGATGGCCGAATTAGCGGGTTTTGGTTCTGATGGCAAAACTCAGAACAAGCTGAGACAGGCGCAATCGATCTGGCTTCAATACCGCAGCGCAAACTGCGAGAGTGAGGCGTCCATTTTCGAGGGCGGATCCATCCGCCCGGCCGTTTACTACTCATGCTTAGCTTCGATGACGGAGGAAAGGACGAAGCGGATGAGAGAATTTCTGGCCGTAACAATACAATAGATGTTGCTCCGTAGATTCGAGATTAGAAAAAATGCCCGATTCAAGATTCGGGAGAAGGCAAATCAATGTGCTTCAGCGATAATTGCAACGACGAACAATCTGATAGAAGATCTTTTAGTCGGCGCATCTGCCACCCAGTTTGTCTACGCTGAAAGGAAATAATCTTCCATGACTACCGCGCACGAAAGCATGATGGGGATTTTGAGGTTGTATGAGTTGAGGTCTGAGGAGACCATGCGTAAGGCGCGTGATTGGTTCTCCACAGGATTTCATCCCGAAAGTACCCAAGATATTCTTCGCGTTCTGGTTGGAGAGCACAGCGCCCACTTTCGGATGGTCGTTTCTTATTGGGACATGGCGGCGGCGTTCGTCGAGTTTGGCGCTATTCACGATGAGATGTTCAATGCCATAAACACGGAGCACGTACTTGTCTATGCAAAGCTGCAACCGTTTCTAGCAGAGATTCGTGCGGTTCCGGGCATGCCTCCTTATATGTACTTAAAACATCTTGAGCCGGTGGTACAGCGTCTACCCGACGCCGAAGAGCGAATGGCGGTAATGCGGCGCTATGTAAAAAGTCGCGTGGACGCACAGGCCGCGGTGTCAAAATAAGGCGCATTGCCTGTTAGAAAGTAAAGAGAATGTAGCGAGACCACATCCGATTGCGGGATGAAAACCCAACAGGACCCACAAACCAGAGCAGCCGCTACTTACAACGCTGCCTCAGATCACTACGACGATCCGGTTAACTCATTTTGGGAACGCTACGGTCGTCGCACGGTCGAACGTCTCAATTTGAGTCCAGGAGCACGCGTTCTGGATATTTGTTGTGGAACTGGGGCCTCTGCGATTCCTGCCGCCGAGGCTGTTGGACCAAGAGGTTACGTTCTCGGTGTTGATCTGGCCGAACATCTCCTGGAACTTGCGAGGGAAAAGGCTAACCAGCGCGGACTCACGAACCTCGAGTTCCGCCATGGCGATATGCTCGATCTCGGGCTCGACGAGTCGAGCTTCGACGCCGTCGTCTGCGTGTTCGGAATCTTCTTCGTACCTGATATGCATGCAGCAGTTCGCAAGTTGTGGACGCTAGTACGCCCCGGCGGGAAATTTGCCATTACCACCTGGGGCCCGAGATTTTTTGAGCCGGCAAACACCGCTTT
Organism: Pyrinomonadaceae bacterium; assembly: GCA_035697925.1. Taxonomy (GTDB): domain Bacteria; phylum Acidobacteriota; class Blastocatellia; order Pyrinomonadales; family Pyrinomonadaceae; genus PSRF01. Next base: position 2,728 of record DASSCG010000276.1, on the reverse strand, counting down.
CTGGGATTCGATTCGCTCTGTTAGACCGGATCTATATAAGGGCTTCAACCCGTGGGACCGCATCACGGAGCCGGACGCCGTGCGTTCACTTTTTCCAGTAGCTGGCGTTGAGAAACTTGAAGTCATCGCAGAGTCCGGGGTTCAAATCCTAAACTCAGCCGAGGACTGGTGGCTCATGGTTATGGGCAGCGGCTACCGCGGAACGGTCGAGCAACTGGATGCGGAGGATCGGGAACGCGTTCGGAGAGATAACACCGATTTCATTCGGCGAGGCAATGTGCGCTCTGTCGAGGCCAACGTTGTGTATGCAGTGGCCGTGCGGAATCACGTAAAGTCTGAATGAGCGGGACAACGGCGGCGAGAGGCCGCGCGACGAGAGGGCCTCAATTAAAAGCTAAATCTCAAGGTTATAAACAAGGGACGACGAACTTAGCCTCTTTCAATATCGTACGACCCTGAGGAGGTGAAGGCCGATGTATTGTTCATCTTGCGGCGTGGCAGTCCCGCAGGGCTTAAGCTACTGCAATTATTGTGGCGCAAAGTTGAGCGGCGCAAAGGGTCATCACCTCGCAAAATCATCCGAAGTTAGACCCGAATCGCTGATCTCAGCGATGGTGGCTCTCTTCATTTTTGGGCTCGGGGCTATCACGGTACTAATGGCCGTGCTGAAAGTAATTCTCAGGTTCAATGAAGCACAGATTCTCACTTTTGCCCTCCTGAGTTTTCTGTCGATGCTCGTCATGGAAGGAGTGTTGATTCGGCTGTTATTGCGTCGCACGAGTGGCACTGAAGCAGCTGACGATACGGTGACATTGAAAGGGCCAGCAACCAAAGAGCTTGATCAGGCTCGGGCGCGAGCGCTGCCAGAATCCATACCGAGCGTAACCGAAAACACCACCCGTGCATTTGAACCGACATACGTCGAGCGCACCTCGAAGAATCGAACCTGAGTTGTTGTGACGCTGAAAGCGTTCGCTGATATTTCTTCCCAGGCTAATTTCATCCCAGGATTGGTTCTAAACCCTGGGGAAACTTCCGCCCTAACGCTGAAAGCGTTCGCAAATTTCAGCCCAGGGTTGGCTCTGAAACCCTGGGTGGTAGATGTCCACATTTCTCTGGGTCAACTCTGAAAGAGTTGCGAGTAAGCTTGCAGAACGAACGGCGTCGCAACGCCCTCAGAGTTGCGATCCAAAGAAATTGCGACTCATGGACCCAGGGTTTCAAAGCAAACCCTGGGCTCTAATTACCCAACGCTTCCAGCGTTACACTCGGCACGAAAGGAAAATTCATGAAACGATTCGTCTTCGCTTTTTTAGTGTTAATGCTTCTTACCGGATCAAACGTGTGGGCAAAGACCATCCGTGTCAAATTCCCTCCAGGTCGAACTACGGTCATTCTAAAAGGAAAGACCACCGGCGGTCCGAGCGAAAGCGGTGGCATGGATCCAATCACTTATCAACTCCGTGCTCGCAAGGGCCAGCAAATGACACTTCACCTGACCTCGGCTAAAAAGAACGCAGTATTTGGCATCTACGCCCCCGGCATGGAATTGATCGAAGTGCAAAACCCGACCGACTGGAGTGGCGTGCTGCCCAAGTCTGGCGTCTACGAAATAATAGTCTTCCCACAGGACGAGGCGACCGACACCACTTTTACTCTCGAGATTGTAATTCGCTGATTCACGTTTGGCAGGCTAGCGGAGTAATCGTTTTGTTTTCAGCACGGCGTGTTCGCCAGTGCTTGTCAGCTTGTTATCGATTTAGATTTCAAATCAATGTATCGAGCAGCCGTAGTGTCCTAATTTAGAAAACCTAAGAAGAGTTCAGTTGGTTGACGCCACTCACATACGGAACCGGGAGCGGTAGCGACCGGATGCCGGCATCCCATGCACTTCTTAGTGCTTTTAATTGGTGAGCATAGGATCCGGTCGCTACTGCTCACGGTTCTGAACGTTCATGCTCGTACGCTTGCGCAACCCTGATCAGAATTTCAGATTAGGACATCACCGGCCACCCTACCGAAACATCTCACGAATTTGATCCGTATCTCTGAAGGTCAACCGGTTCAAATGTCGGAGGTAGAAGAAAGTGAAATCAAGAATGTTAACCACCTTTGCGGCGCTTTGTTTGTGCTTCTCAGCCGTCTTCATCACCAGGTCGGCCAATTTGCCTGCGGCGAGTTCTGATTGGCCTCAGTGGCGTGGTCCGCAACGTGATGGAGTATCCAAGGAAACCGGTCTCCTTAAACAATGGCCGAAGGAAGGACCGAAGCTCGTCTGGCAAGTTAATGATCTGGGAGACGGGTATTCAACGCCTTCCGTTGTTGGAGACCGGATCTATCTGATGAGCAATCAAGGCATGGAGAACGAGTTTGTTCAGGCTCGCTCAACAAAGGATGGGAAGCCCATCTGGACTACGCGCATCGGAAATGTCGGCAACCCGAATCAAAACCCGCCTTATCCAAAAGCCAGATCAACTCCGACCGTTGACGGAAAATTCATCTACGCACTCGGCTCGGACGGTGACATCGCCTGCCTCGAAACTGGAACCGGTAAGATTCGATGGCAGAAGAACATTCGCAAAGAATTCGGTGGACAACCTGGTGAATGGGCGTATGCGGAGTCACCGTTGGTTGATGGTGACGTAGTTGTGGTAACGCCCGGTGGTGCGGAGGCCACGATCGTTGCACTTAACAAAAAAACCGGCGCGTTAATCTGGAAATCGGCAAT
>DASSCG010000275.1:0-4291 GCA_035697925.1 Pyrinomonadaceae bacterium | reverse complement strand
AAGGCTGCGTGAGCGGGTCATCTTCGTACCAACTTATTCAGAGCTCCTTTCGTTTGTCGTCGCGCCTCGACAAGCTAAAACAACTCTGATCAGTAGCCTGCGAAGCAGGTGATAGCATAAAGCCTGGGGCGTAAGCCCCAGGAAAAGAAAGGTCCAAGGTCTGCGAGCCCGTGAAAACGGGCGACAGACGCGTATACCTTCGCGCGCGATGTGAAGCAATGCGCTTTCGCCCGCTATCGCGGGCTTGAGAAACTTACCTAATTTCTACCTGGGGCTCACGCCCCAGGCTTTATGCTTCCACCCGCTTCGCGGGTTGCCACCTTCCACTTGATCAGAGCGTCCTCCAGTTTAGTTACGACAAGCTAAAGCTTATCGGATTAAACAATGAGTTCCCTTCAGTCATGCTCTTCCGCTTTTGGAATCGCTGCTGTTAATCTCTCCGCATAATCTAATCAAATAGCGAAGGGTAACCAGCAATGCAGGACTTTGAGAAACTCGGCGCATTCTATCTTGGCCGCCCATACGACTTGAAAAACAAGCAGCCCAAAGAAGGTTTGCTCCTCTACGATTCAAAAGACCTGGTGACGCACGCGGTCTGCGTGGGTATGACCGGAAGCGGAAAAACAGGGCTTTGTATCGCCCTACTTGAAGAAGCAGCCATCGACGGGGTTCCTTCGATTGTGATTGATCCAAAAGGCGACCTTGCAAATCTTCTACTCACGTTTCCCGATCTCAAAGCAGAAGACTTTGCGCCCTGGGTCAATGAAGAGGACGCCGAGAAGAAAGGCTTATCGACTGCGGACTACGCTTCCCAGCAAGCCGAATTCTGGAAGAAGGGGTTGGCTGCGTGGGGACAGGATGGCGCCCGGATCAAACGTTTTAAGGAGTCGGCCGACCTGCGAGTTTACACACCAGGCAGCAATGCCGGGATTCAGGTCTCAATTCTCAAATCGTTTGCTGCGCCTCCACCCTCGATCAGAGAAGACAACGAGTTGATGCGTGAACGAGTCAACACAACGGTCACGAGCCTACTTGGTTTATTGGGCATTGAAGCTGATCCAATCAGAAGCCGAGAGCACATTCTCATCTCAAACATTCTCAATACTGTCTGGATGGCCGGACATGATCTGGACATTGCCGCACTCATCCAGCAGATTCAAACGCCCCCGATGAACAAGGTTGGCGTGATGGATCTCGATTCCTTCTTCCCCTCAAAAGATCGATTCGAACTGGCCATGGCTCTTAACAACTTACTGGCAGCTCCCGCCTTCAGCAGTTGGATGGAAGGCGAGCCTCTCGACATTCAGCAGATCCTGCATTCGCCAGACGGAAAACCAAGAATTTCAATCTTCTCGATTGCCCACTTGAATGATGCCGAACGGATGTTCTTCGTTTCGCTCTTGCTCAACCAAACTCTCGGTTGGATGAGAACACAATCCGGAACGACCAGCCTGCGGGCCATCCTCTACATGGACGAGATCTTCGGGTATTTCCCTCCAGTCGCGAACCCGCCTTCGAAACTGCCGTTGCTGACCTTGTTAAAACAGGGACGTGCCTTCGGCCTCGGCGTGGTGCTGGTCACTCAGAATCCGGTTGACCTGGATTACAAGGGACTCTCGAATACTGGAACCTGGTTTATTGGACGACTACAAACCGAGCGGGACAAGAATCGAGTACTTGAAGGACTTGAAGGCGTAGCCGCCGGCACTGGCTTGAAGTTTGATCGACAGCAGATGGAACAAACACTGGCCGGACTCGAGAGCAGGATCTTTGTGCTGAACAATGTCCATGAAGATGCGCCAGAAGTTTTTGAAAGTCGCTGGGCGATGTCCTACTTGCGCGGTCCATTAACTCGCAAGCAAATTAAGATGCTTATGGATCCGATCAAGGCGCAGACGGCAGCCGTCCCAACGGCACAAGCCGCAACAATGGCGGCAGGAGCTTCGACCGCATCAGCCGCAGCTGCGGCTCAAGCGATACCCGCAGCCACTGTAAAACTTGCGGATCAAAATCGACAGCCGGTTTTACCGCCTGAGGTTTCTCAGTACTTCATACCTGTGCGAAGTGGCGGCTCCAAAGATAGTACCCTCGTTTATCATCCGATGGTTCTCGGAGCGGCGCAGGTCCGATTTGCGAACAAAAAAATCGATGTGACTAGGGATCTGGTGGCACTGTCGCCTATTTCAGATGGCGTGGTTCCGGTGGAATGGGAGGACGCCCAAGTTGTAGATCTTCCGATCTCAGATCTCGATCAGTCATCGCAAGAGAATTCACGTTTTGCTGATTTACCCGCCGCGGCCGGCAAACCCAAAAATTACTCAGCGTGGGAAAAGGAATTTGCAGGCTGGCTATATCGAAATCAAAAACTCGAGCTCTTTACCAGCCCTAGTTTGAATGAGACTTCGCATCCTGATGAATCGGAGCGCGACTTTCGCATCAGGCTCCAGCAGACGGCCCGTGAAAAGCGCGACGCACAAGTCGAGCGGCTGCGGCAGAAGTACGCGCCCAAGATTGCGGCTCTGGAAGAAAAGAAACGTCGGGCTGAACAAGCGGTGGAGCGGGAAGCGGAACAAGCCAAAGGACAAAAGATGCAAACCGCGATTTCCTTTGGCTCGACGATCCTTTCATCTTTCCTCGGCCGTAAGTCGCTCAGCCTGACGACGCTCGGCCGGGCCACTACTGCCGCGCGCGGTGTAGGACGTTCAATGAAGGAAGCTCAAGATGTGAGTCGGGCCCAGGAGACTGTGGAGGCAGTTAATCAGCAACTCGAAGAACTGGATGAGCAGTTCAAGTCGGAAACAGAAGCTTTAGAGAGGTCCTTCGACCCGCAGGCTGAATCTTTGGAGACCATCAGTTTAAAACCTACTAAGGCCAACGTTGGTGTTAAGGTTCTTAGCCTGGCATGGACACCCTACTGGCACGACGCGCAGGGCCGGGCTACACCTGCGTGGGAATGAAACTAGGCAGCTTTTAGTTTCTCTCTATCCGCAGATTACGCAGATTTCAGAACGCGGGTAATAAGCTAAGGGTGTCGATTTTCAGTATCGTAGCTGTTTTGTTAGGTTCAAGATTCCAGTTGGTAAATGGGTAATCTGCATAATCTGCGGAGAGTGCGGCAGTAGTATGAAAATAGCAATCAAGTACGGACTGCTGATTACGCTCGTTGTGGTCGTGTGGGTACTAGTTACGCATTTCTTGTTTCAGGTAACTCCGGACTCTAAGGTCAATACTCTTGGACCAATACTTTTTAACCTCGCATCGATCATTTTCATTTACCTGGGCATTAAGGCTCGCAGTGCAGATGGTCAGTTAAGTGTTAAAGAAGGAATAAAAACCGGCCTCGGTATCTCCCTGGTGTATGCCATAGCATCTTGTCTGTTTTTCGTGATCGTACTTCTTTTGGTGGGAACGACGTTGATGGCCAATGAACCCATGGCCCAGGACTATCCTATGTGGCAGGTGGCGTTGGGTGCTTTCGCGGCACTGTTCTTTGGAGCACTGATCCTTGGGCTGGTTTACTCGACGGTGATTTCGTTCATGCTGCTGCGGTCAAGAACACCCCGCTGAAAACAGTCAGGGCCTTGGTGAACAAGGACCTTGTTGTTATTTCCATTTGTCATTTCTCATTTCTCATTTCTCATCTGGTCATTGGGGATTGTTAAGTTCTTCCTTCGTGCAAGTTCGTGTCATTTCGTGGATCGTTTTCATCTGTCGTTTGTGCACGATCCACGAAGTAACACGAATCAACACGAATTAGATTACGGAAAAATGACCCAATGAGATATGAGAAATGACAAATGGGAAATTAAAAAAAGTGACGTTATCGTTTTATGAGCGGGACGTCCTAAGGCACCAGAATAACTTTTCCAATGTTCTTCCTTGATTCAATGTAGCTGTGTGCTGCACCAGCCTGATCGAATGGAAATGTTCGATCAACATAGGGACTAATCCAACCCGCTTGAACTCCTTCCATCAGCACCTGCACCCATTCGATAACCTTTTCAGGTTCGTGCCACATGTGACCCAGGTTCAATCCGAATACACCACGGTTCTTATTCAACAATCCCAGCGGATGAAATCTGGGCATCTGCACAGCCGCCTTCAGAAGTTTTAACTTACCCGTTAATCCGTTTGCTGATGCTGCTGAGACGCCAAACATTCCCAACCGACCGGTATGTCGCAAGCCCCGATAGCTCTTTTTCCAATGAGAGCCGCCAATCGGATCGATAATTAGCTCTACACCGCGCCCTCCGGTCAGTTGCTTCAGCACTGGCAGCCAATCCTGTGTGCG
>DASSCG010000274.1:0-9250 GCA_035697925.1 Pyrinomonadaceae bacterium | reverse complement strand
CGAGTGGATAAAAAGTAAGGGATTCTAAACGCGGCTTTAAGCTCGCGGTCCGTGCGAAAGCGAGTTCCTAGCCAGGGAAGCGGGCGGCAGATCCAGCTTGGAAGACGTGTTGATCTAGATGAAAGCTATTTCGTGAGATTCAGCTCACGAAATCGAAGGAGAGAGACCTTGAAAAACTCAATGCTTGCTCTTGTCGTTTGTTTCAGTCTGGTGCAGGGCGCCCTGGTTGCCCAGACCGCGCCCACTCGGGTTGTACTCATAAAAGCCGGTAAGCTCATTGACGTTCGCTCAGGACGCGTCGCCGAAAACCAGGGAATACTCATCGAAGGCGAACGCATCAAAAGCGTCGGTCCGCTTGCGGAGATGGAGAAAGCCGCGCCTCGCTCAGCTCGGGTGATCGACCTGTCGCGCGCAACGCTACTTCCAGGACTTGCCGATTGCCACACTCACATCTTGCTGCAGGGGGACATCACTGCTGCAGACTATGACGAGCAGTTGCTCAAGGAGTCGATTCCCTATCGTACGATTCGCGCTACCGCCGCAGTGAGAATCGCCTTGCTTAATGGTTTTACGGCTATGCGTGATTTGGAAACAGAAGGAGCGATGTATGCGGATGTTGATGTGAAGACTGCCATCAACCGGCGCGTCGTCCCCGGGCCAAGAATGTTTGTGGCCACGCGGGCCTTCTCCGCCACCGGGATGTATCCGCTGCAGGGTTATTCGTGGGAACTGAAAATGCCAGAAGGCGTGCAGATTGTCGATGGTCCTGACAACATTCGTCGAGCAGTGCGCGAACAGGTCAAATACGGGGCTGACTGGATCAAGTTTTACGCTGATCGCAGATATTTTTTGAAGGATGGAGCGCTGCATTCTTGGGTGAACTTCACGGAGGAAGAGATGAAGGCGATGGTTGATGAAGCCCATCGCTTAGGACGTCGAGTGGCGGCACACGCGATGGGTCGTGAGGGCATTGAGGCCGCACTAAAAGTGGGCGTGGATTCAATCGAGCATGGCTATGGTCTGGATGAGGAAATGATGGACCGCATGGTCCGACAGGGAACATACTGGTGTCCTACTATTTATGTGGGCGTTTACGTGGCGGAAGGCAGGGCGGCAGCTGGAGCACCTATCTGGCTAACCATGCGCGACCTCGAGGCGAAGGCTTTCCCAGTGGCAGTGCGCAAAGGTGTCAAGATTGCCTACGGAACGGATGCCGGAGGGTATGCATGGACTGAGAATCAAGCGAAAGAGTTTGCTTACATGGTCCGCTACGGGATGACACCCTTACAGGCTGTTCAGTCCGCCACTATAGTGGCCGCTGAGCTTTTGGAGCGGCCCAATGAATTGGGGGCCATTGAAGCGGGAAAGTTTGCAGACCTAATTGCCGTCAGCGGCGATCCGCTAAGGGATATTACCGAACTGGAGCGCGTGCGATTCGTAATGAAAGGCGGCGAGGTTTATCGCGATGAACTTACTCGTTAAGGGATGACAAGGTGGATCGGTGAGGAGGGCTTCATGACACTATTTGATTTGCTTATCTTGCTACTTGTCGCAGGTGTCTGCGGCGCACTTGGTCAGGCGATTTCCGGCTATTCGCGCGGTGGGTGCCTGGTTTCGATCGCGCTGGGATTTGTGGGCGCAGTTTTGGGCGTATGGTTGGCTCGCACGCTTGCACTACCGGAACTCTTTGCCATCCAAATCGGCACTACGAACTTCCCAATAATCTGGTCCATTATTGGCTCGGCGCTGTTTGTTGCTGTGATTGCACTCATCACTCGAGGACGGTGAAGCTGCCACGCCGGCCCATCTGGGGCGCGATAACGCGGCCAGTAGCCCGACTATTAAGGAGGGCTCGGCCTGAAGACCCTTACGTGTCGCAGAGTCTTGGCACCTTGAGGAGCCCTCCCTGACAGTCGGGCTACTGCCCTGCGCCATCAACCCGCAGCTCGCAAATCCGTTTCACCTGCCATAACTCACTTGAGAAATGCAGATACCGTGACGCAAACATACTTATACCCGACGCGCTTTCACGCGCGACTAGGTATGTGAAGTTCGTTGTTCTGCGAATCCTGGTGCACCAGCGAAATGTGACTAACGTCTCAGCCAGCGCTGGTCAGGCAAGTGATCCTATCTACAGAAGGCCTTTATCTCGCACCTAATACCCCCGGGCCTCTCCGGGCCGCTATCAAAATTAATGTCGCCGGTAATCACGACCCGTACGATCTTCTTATTTTGGTTGTGGTGCTTGTGCGAGGCCTTTGGATCCTGCTCATAGATGCTATGGTCGAAATGTATTTCAGCGGAACCACCTTTAATAATGATATCGCTGCCGTTTGACATGTTTTTCTCCTTAGAGGGTAAAGTGAGGTTACGGTTTACTCAGCGAATTGATTCGCTGAGCTGTTTGCGAACGAATTGAACATCGGGGCGATTGAGATAGCCATCATAATTTTCTGCTCCCCATTTTGTAGCGAGCCCGGCAAGAAGGTCCGTAGCACGCGTAGCAAAGTCCTGCGCCTTCGACTTGTCACTGCGACTGGCTCGAGCCGCAATCGCCCACGCAATCCACTGCGAGTCTTCCTTCCCTAAACGGCTCAGGATTTCCTGCGAGCGCAGAGCTGTTGCCAATGCGTCAACTGAATCACCATTGAGAAGCTGGGCTTCAGCGAGGGCCAGTAACGCTTCGGAAAGAAGAGCAGGATCGTTTGATTGCGTTGCCATTTGAACGGCTTGCTCACATCTGATGCGCCCTTCCTGCTTTGCTCCAGAAAACGCCTTTGCCAGTCCCAGCGTAAAATTTCCTTCGACGAGAGTACCTTTAAGATTTGTTCCGGCAAAGGCCAATGCGTTCTGGCTTCTGGAAGCAGCTTCAGGAAAATCACGTTGACTAAGGGCCATCCGCGCTGCAGCGAGCGAGTACCAGGCTGAAAGGCTCTTGCTGACGCTGGGTTGTTCGGCGATTGATGACGCCTGCGCCAGTGATTCCTCGGCTTCATTGTATCGGCCCAGGCGCCAGAGTACGTTGGCGCGCAGCGTTAGGCTAAGACCAATGTCCTTCTGATTACCCAGTGACTTGGCTATTGAGTAGCTCTGGTCGATGTTCGTAAGAGCTTCCGGATATCTGGCCAGCATCGTATAAACAACGCCGAGGTCTCTGAGAACTATTCCCACCTGCGATTGATCACCCAACTGATGCGCGATTTTTAATTGTTCCTCTGAGGCCTGTAACGCAGCCTGATATTCACCCTTTTGTACCTGTGCCCGTGCGAGGAGAGCGAAGGCCTGGGACAGTTCTTTGCGATATCCACCTTGACGGTAGAATGGGAGTGCTTGCTCGATATATCTCACCGCATCGTCGGGCATGCTTTGTCGTTCAGCCAAACTCCCCAACGAAAGCAGGGCCCGGGCTGCGTTGCGAGTGTCTTTCTGTTTCTGGGCCAGCTCGTAGGACTGTTCGTAATACTTTTTCGCCTCCGCGTAGTTGCCATCCACTAGAAATGTGTTGCCGAGGTCGACGAGCCCACGTTTGGTCAAATTGTCGATGCCGTTCGCACGCGCCAGTTCTATCGCATCCTGGATGTACTGCTGAGCCTTTGCTCGCTCTCCTCCGTCAATCGCGACGTCCCCAAGTTTCAAAAGGGTCTTCACTTCCTGATATTGATTCTGGGCGGTTTGCGCCAAAGTCAGTGCCTTTTGCAACTGCTCCTTGGCTTCGGCCACCTTGCCGAGCTTATTAAGGAGGAACCCGCGCTCGTAAAACACTTCAGCCTGTCCTTCCACGCTGCCCAGGGCCTGATAGAGAGTCTCAGCTTGCTGGAAGTTTGCCGATGCACTGGCGAGGTCCAACTGTCTCCCATAAAGGACCCCTACACGCAGGAATGCTGCCGCCAACTGGGGAGACAAGCTGGTCGCCTGGATGTAGCTGTCGATCGCTTTTTTTGTATCGTCGCTCTTTTCATGAGCGCGGCCCAAATCGAAATAAACGTGGGCTTCTTTCGGGGACAAACGTGCGATCTCGCTGTAAGCCTTTACTGAAGTAGGAAAATCCCCCGTTACAGTGGCGTGGATCGCTTCGAGATACAGGGCGTCAACTCTGGCTAAACGCGAACGCTCCGGCACTAATTCCGCCACCCTTAACATTTCATTTTTGGCTTCATCCGCGTAGTCCAGTTCTGTCCACGCTTCGGCCAACCGGGCATGTGCGAGCGCGAATTTATCGTCTGCGGCAATAGCTTGCTTTAGCGCCAACGTAGCTTGGAGAAATGCTCCATTACGCATTGCATCCATTCCCTTTTGATACCAATCCATTGCGACAGGCGCTGGCACATATGGCCGAGGCTTCCACAACTGCATGATGGCCCACAAGCCGATAGCAATCGCGAGCACAGCTAGGATGAAAGTTCCCAATGACAGTCGCGGGCGGCGTAACGTCTCGCTCAAAGTTACTAACGCGCTTGTGTGATGAGCACCGGACGGCGAAGTAGCAAGTGGTGAAATTCGAGGCGTGCCATGGTTGTCAGAGGTTAGTATTGCCAGCACGGGTCGTAAGTCCGCAAGCATTTCCTCCGCGGACTGATAACGTTCTTCCGCTTTTTTCGCCAGGGCCTTCATCGTAATTCTATCCAGCTCGGCGGGCACGCGAGGGTTGAACTTCGAGGGCGGCGGCGGTTCTACATGAATCACTTGCGCGCCAATCTCAATCACGCTCGAACCGCCGAAGGCTGAGCGTCCGGAAATACACTCATACAACACCGCGCCGAGCGCAAACAGGTCACTGCGTCCGTCGACGGATCTTCCGGTTGCCTGTTCCGGCGAGAAGTACAGTGGAGTGCCAACGATTACGTCACTTCTGGTATGAGTTGTAAAAAGTGTCGACGCGCCGGCGTCCGTATCTTTGTTGAATGGCTCGAGAATTTGCTTAACCAGACCGAAATCCAAAACCTTGACTTGACCTCGTTCAGTGATCACGACATTTGAAGGTTTAATATCGCGGTGGACGATTCCCTGATGGTGTGCCTCGCCAAGTGCTTCTGCGATCGCCGCGACGATCTGAATTGCTCGCGCTAACGTCAGACCCCCTTCCTCGATTAATTGACTTAGCGTTTGCCCTTTGACCAGTTCCATGACCAGGTAAGGCTTGCCGTCATCGGTTTCACCGTAGTCGTAAACAGCGGCAACGTTGGGATGGCTAAGTGCAGACACTGCCCGAGCTTCACGCAGGAAGCGGGCGCGATAATGATGATCCAGAGAAGAGAGAAATTTAATCGCGACCCTTCGAGCCAGGTGCGTGTCTTCGGCGAGATAAACTACGCCCATTCCCCCCTCGCCAATTATTTCAACAATACGATAATGAGAGATCGTTTGACCGATCACGGTGGGTACCCTTAACCGCGTGACAACCAAGTAAGGAACGAGGTCGATGCTGTAACGAGCGTTGTTCGATGCGTGTGTTCGAATCGTGTCAAGAACTGTAAATTTATCATTTGTCAGTTCTCATTTCTCATTTCTCATTTGTCATTGAAGAAGGCAAATCGTGAATCACTCCGGAACCGTGATTCATAATCACCGTTCATTCAGTCGGCAAATGAGAAATGATAAATGGGAGATGACAAATGACAAATAAACTGCTCTGAGTCGCTTGATCATTTTCAAACTCCACCGCCACTAGTTGACAAGTCTAAACTATCCTTGCCTTGGCTTTCATTGCCTTCAGTGTTTCCGGAATGAAAGAAGTGATTTGATGAGTTTCTTCGCGACCGTCTGCGAAGGCCTGATAAAGCGTAAAGTCGGGCAAAGAGAGGCAACTTAAAGGAGAGCTCTGGTTGTAGCCTGTGTCGATCCCGATGGCACTGTGAAAAATGTAGATGCCGTGCCGGCCAACGCGTCCGCGCAACGGCAGAAAGGCCGTTGGTGTATGGCCAAAGACACATGGTTTGCCGCGATAGTTCTTGTAGAAATCCATGTCTCGTGACCATAGCAGCAACTGGGGCGCAGTGTCGCGCGGATGTTTCCCTTGATCGAGTCCGGCATGAACATAAAATGCGTATTCGTCTTCGTGATAGAAAGGCCGCTGGCGAAAAAACTCCAGATGTTCTGGCGGGACCTTGTTTTCGATAGTATGCCTGGCTTCGTCGATATCAGCTTCACTGGTTATCATCAGTAATTGGCCCGCATACTGCTCAAAGGTACGTTCCCCTCCGGTCACAGGTGTGATCCAAATGTTTCCGGTGCCCTCGATAAAGTCGAGCAACATTTGCTCATGATTTCCGCGCAGGCAGGTGACTCGCTCCGGATTATCGAGAACCAACTGTCGCACATGATCCACGCACCCCGGTGCGTCGGGTCCACGGTCGATTAGATCGCCGAGAAACACAAGCGTGTCAGACGATTCTTCCCGGGGGATCATGTCAAGCAAATTTAGCAGCTGAGCGCAACGGCCGTGAACGTCCCCGATGACAAATGTCTTCATGCCTTTTGGCCCTCGCCTTTCAAGCTTCGGTTCCCAAGCCGCTCCATCAGTGCCTTAAATCTCGGATCTGTACGTACGCTGGCCCAGTTGCGGTCCCTCTCGAACCAGGGATAGTTCTCGTTTCCCAGCTTGATTGCGGTTTCAAGCCATTGGAATGCTTCGTCCTGACGACCCTGCAGCAGGTAAGCCGAAGCTAACCAATACGCAACATCGTGATCCGCCGCCGCTGCTTCCCTTACTTTTTCCGTTAATTGTTCATCCGCCTCGCGATGCCGGCCCTGCGCGCTCAAAAACATCGCCAGGATGGGCCGCACTCCGTCCATTTGCGGGTGCTGTTGCAACACTTGCTCAAGTATTCGTGTGGCTGCCGTCACTTCACCGCGGTAATAAAGGATTAGTCCTCGGAACGTCTTAATCAGTGGATGATCCGGTTCCAGCTGTGCGCCCTTATCAAGTTCCGCCAGGGCCTCCTCGTGCTCCATGAGGTATCCGAAAATTCGAGCCCGATTGTAACTGGCCACAACCTGCTCAGCCGGATTAAGTCGGACCATGCGTTCAAAACTACGCAAGGCGCGATCGTAATTTCCATCGAGACGAGCCAAAACTCCGCGGACGAAGTGGACACCTACGTCGTTTGGATATTCCTCGCGCAGCTTCTCAACTTCCTCGCGGGCCTTTGCCTTCTCGCCCCGATGAAGATAAATGAAAGTCATGTGCATTCGGGCTTCAAGCAGCTTGGGATCCAAAGCCAGTGCTTTACTAAACGCCTCCTCAGCTTTCTCATGGTCACCGACTTCGCCCAGGCCCTTTAGCACCCTATTGACATAACAACCACCAAGTGCGGAGTAAGCCAAAGCAAAGTTCAGATCGAGCTGAATGGCGCGTTGGAAATGCTCGATTGCCGAGTCTATGTGTTCGCGAGACACGGTATGATAGATAAATTGCCCGAGGCAGTTGCGGCCCCGAAGGTATTCTTCCGAAGCTGCAGCATCCAAGGTTGATACTTTGCCGAGCTGTACTTTTTCTTCGGGGCTTAACTCCAGGCGCAATCCCTCAACAATTTGCTGCACCATCGTGTCCTGAACGGCAATGATGTCGCTGGCATCTCCATCCATGCGCTCACTCCACAGGATTTCTCCGGTACGAACGTCGAGCAGCTGAGCTGTAACTCGCAATCGATCGCCCGCACGGAGAAAGCTAGCCGTGAGTATGGCATCCACACTCATTTCTCTTCCGGCCTCTTCAGGATCGACCTGCTTTCCTTGGTATTTGGCGATCGCTGATGAAGGCCGTACGACGAGTGAACGCACGCGAGCGAGATCGGTAATCACGGCATCAGCCAGAGAAAATTCGTAGAAAGCGGTCTCCGGATCATTGCTCAAGTTTTTGAAAGGTAAGATGGCAACGCTTTTGCGCTCCTCACCAATACTCGTTTGCGGAGTTTCGTGACTTTCTCGCGGTTGGGAGGTGGCCTCGGGACGAGTCATTGAGCCAGAAGGTAGTTCGGTTCCCGTAACGCTCCTCAGCCAACGAAAGGCCCGCGAAACGGGGCTTCCCGAATTCAAGTGGCGAGGCGCAACTGCGGCCACACTCTCATCAACTGGTGCTCCTGAAACAGCCGACAGCTCGCGGATAATCGAACGTAGATCGTCTCGAAACTCCGCTATTTTTTGATAGCGCTCCCGCGGATCTTTTTTTAGCGCTCGATCCATAACCTGTTGGAGACGAGGTGGAACAGGGTCAGGTCGAGCTTCCTTGAGAGGAATAGGTTCTTCGTGCAGGACCGCGTGACGCACGTCCACGGCGGTCTTGCCGCGAAAGGGCCAGGTCCCTGTCAGCATCTCGTAAAGCAACACGCCGGTCGAAAAAATGTCGGCTCGCGAATCGACCCGATCACCACGGGCCTGCTCCGGGGCCGCGTAAGTCGCAGTGCCATATGGCACCCCCACTTCGGTAAGTTCAGTGTGGTGAATCCCCGAAGTGCGCGCCGCGTCCTCGTCCAAAAGTTTTGCCAGACCGAAGTCCAAGACCTTCACCTGACCTTGATTGTTCACCATTACATTGCCGGCTTTGATGTCGCGATGAATAATCCCTTGCGAGTGCGCTGCTGCCAGCGCGTCTGCAACTTGAACTGTTATTGAAAGCGCGCTCATCAGGTCGAGCGGCCGGCCATTCACCAATTGCCGCACATTTCTCCCCGGCACATACTGCATGGCGATGAAATGCACGTCGTCGATTTCATTTAGATCAAAGATGGTGCAGATATTGGGATGATCCAGTGCCGAGGCAAGCCGGGCTTCGCGTTCGAAGCGTTTGAGGTTTGCATCTTTAGTTGTCAGCTCATCAGGCAGCACCTTGATCACCACCGTGCGGCCCAGCTTTGAATCGACGGCTTTGTAGACGGTCCCCTGCCCGCCCGCACCGAGCTTCTCGAGAATCTTATAATTCCCTAGCGTTGTTCCTATCATCGTGACTTTTAGGGTTTCCTATTTAACCCCTGATTGGTAGCAGTCGGCAACTAAAGCTGCAACCCATAGGGAAATAAGTGAGCGATCGAAGATTGGCCAGGGCGGTAGCCCCAGTGTAAAGGAGGGTTTCTCAACTAAGTCCCATGCACTGGACGCTGCATTAACTGAGGCGGGCCTGGATCCACTGATCTAAACGGAAACGATCCACGAATTCACACGAATAACACGAAATAAAACAGCTATTTCGTGTGTCGTTTGATTTCCTGGATCGTATCAGTCCAAGAAAGTGTTTTTTAGAGCGCTGGCCTTCTGC
>DASSCG010000273.1:0-2858 GCA_035697925.1 Pyrinomonadaceae bacterium | reverse complement strand
TGGCTAAGCTGGACGAAGCTGCGAAACCGCATGCCGCTCTGGAATTTGCAGTTATCACGAGTGTTCGGAAACTGGTAATGGCAGCGGCGGAGCCGGCAGGTAATAGGCGAGCACAGCCCAGTGGCAATTAAATCTTAAAAGCGATCATTAATTAAAGGGAGCTTCTGATATCAGAGATAGTAGCGGCGGGATAACTAGGAGATTTTTGGTGTTGGTGCAGTTTGAATTTAACGCCGAAGGCGTTCGCTAATTCCAGCCCAGGGTTTGCTTTGAAACCCTGGGTATCAGATGCACGTTTGTTTGTCGCAACTCTGAAGGAGTTGAGATGATCTTCGGTTATCGCGACGCAACCCTTTCAGGGTTTGCGTCTTCTGGAAATGGGGCGCCTCTTCCCAGGGTTGCCAAAGCAGCAACCCTGGGCTGGAATTAGCGAACGCTTTCAGCGTTAAACTCAAAACTGCACCAGTACTGAGATTTCGGTTATGCGGGGTTGTTGAGCCGACGCCTTCCGTTCACACGCTCTTTAGCCTGCTCTTTTCCGGGTTCTCGCGCTCAGGTCGATGATCTTTTCAAGATCCTCTTGCGCCTTTTTTGAGTCTTCCTCATTAACAACCCGCGTATTCTCGAACATTGGATTATGAACAAATGTAGTGATCGCCTTATCTAACTCGTTCAGCAATGCTTTCAAATTCTCCGGTCCTTTCAACCGTGGCTCGCTTTGTTTTGATTCAACCCGGGATTCTGAGGGAAATAAATTGGTTCTCAAGCGAGTCGCTCGCTTCTTCACTTCCGCCGCGGCCTCCGAAAGGCGTCGATAATCCGGCTCCGCCTTCAAAGATATCGCCTGCAAGACATCGCTGTTGATTAATTGAATTCTCTCGAAGTCTTCCTTGATCTGAGGAAAGCGAGTCGTTTGATACCTCTGCTGTGGCTTGACTGCTTCACGGCGAACTCTTTCGATCTCGTCTGCTCTATATTTGTCTTCAATCGACCTATCTTTCGGACTACCCGTTCGGATTCCCTGCCCCGGCACTTGGGGGGTACTGGAAAGCGACAGAACAGATGAAAAGATTACGATTATTACTGCGAAGAGGTGATTAGTCATATTCCTACCTCTTTTAGATCCTTGAACGAGGTCTCGAATCAAAGGCTCTCATTGGCCGGGCCGGAGCTCTTATCATACAACTGCTTCCGCAATATTCAACCCCAGAACTTGAGGTGTCAGCCGGACATATTCCTATCCTTTTCGCGGCGGTCGGTATGCTGCCGAAGCTGTTACTCCCTTTGCCTGCGTGATGTTGATTATCCGGCCAGTCATGACGCCTGTGACAGTCTCAGTCTCACCGTTAGTCCACCGTACTTCAACGCTTTCAATCTTTTCACTAGCGCCAAGTCCGAAATGCAAGCGCAGGTCATTTTGCGACATATAACTCGCCCCAGCTTGGACCTCCTGAATGCGTTGGTGTTTGGATGTGCGCAGTGTTAAGCGTGCGCCAATCGCTTCGCGATTTCCTTTTGTTTGAGTAAGCCTGAACGTGACGCTTTGATTACGATTTTCACTGGTGTTCAAAAGGAGCGTAGGTGCTTCGCCCACGTTTGATATGATCGCATCAACAAGTCCGTCGTTGTTCAGATCGCCAAAAGCAGCACCGCGCCGAGAAGCCAAAGGAAGACTCCGCAGACCAGAGTCCTTAGAGGTCTCCGCGAATGTGCCATCACCGAGATTGCGAAAGAGGAGGAAAGGCTGGCGGTAGCCTGTCTGATACTTACCTTGACTCAGTTCAAGCTGCGGATATACGTGCCCGTTCGCAACCAATAGGTCGTCCCAACCGTCGTTATCGAAGTCCACGAACGAAGTACCCCATCCAACATAGGGCCGGCTGGGCTGGCCGATTTTCGAAGGCAGGATTATGTCCACAAACCCTTTGTCGCCGAGATTCTTATAAAGTGCGTTGGGTTCGCTCTCAAAATTGGTAATAAACAGGTCCAGTCTGCCGTCAAGGTCAAAGTCACCCCAAGTTACTCCCATCGAACCCTGCTCGGATCCCGATTCGCTATAACTGACTCCCTGCTCAAAACCTACGTTTGTGAACGTCCCGTTTTTATTATTGTGGTAGAGGTAGTTTGGCGTGGCGTCGTTGGCCACAAAGAGATCCAGCCAGCCGTCGTTATCGTAGTCTGCCCAAATTGGACCGAGGCCGTAATATTTCTTGTCGTCGCCGACGCCAATCTTACCTGCCACTTCTTCAAAAGTACCGTTCCCGTTGTTGCGGTAGAGTAAGTCGGTTTCACCTGTTAAACCTCTGGGACCACACTGAACACGAATGCCACGGTATGAGCACGAGGGAGAACTGCCGAACTCGGGGAGATTATTCAAATCGACAAGAACGTAGCGGGCGATGAAGACGTCGAGGTCGCCATCACGATCATAGTCAGCCCAGGCTGCGCCGGCGTTAAATCCGCTCCCCGAAACACCTGCCTTGTCAGTAACATCCTGGAACTTACACTGTCCCAAGCCGCGGTAAAGAACGTTCCGCTGGAATCCAGTTGCGAACAGGTCGACTTGACCATCGTTATCATAGTCAACAGCCGTTACTCCCATGCCCCATCCTTTGCGTGTGAGCCCTGCCGCCACTGTCACGTCCTGAAACTTCAGCGACGCATTTCCATTTTGGTCAGAAGTCTGTCGGTAAAGGCTGACGAAGGGATCACCTCCTGCTTTAAAACGCTCGACTGAGGACCCATTTGCCACGGCCACGTCGAGCAATCCGTCTCCATCACAATCAAAGAGGGCCACGCCTCCGCTCATTGATTCGACTATGTAGCGCTTCTCCGGAGTGGAAACGTGAGGAACAGTC
>DASSCG010000272.1:0-2938 GCA_035697925.1 Pyrinomonadaceae bacterium | reverse complement strand
ATGCCCGGAATTAGCCATCAAAGGCTTTGCTAACAACCAGGGTGAGAGACGGCAGGATCAGGGAGTTCAGCGTCGCATCTTTTTTGAACACCGTTCCTGCTTGAAAAGTCTTCGCCGTTTGATTCCTAACTTCAATCGTTTGTGCCGTCTCATCAACCAGCCAAAGCTCTTTCACGTCAAGTGCGGCGTACGTATCAGCCTTCGTGTTGCGATCATACATGGCAGACCCAGGCGAGATCACTTCAATTACCAGATCGGCCGTAGTGCGATGTCCCTGATCCAACGTGGCCTCCGTCTCGTTAGAAACATAAAACAGGTCGGGTTCGAGGTAGGTATTGGCGCTGGTCCAGATGGCTGCGCGCGGTACATATAGTCTTCCCGGATACCCAGATTTACTCAGATACTCTGAGAGAAGACTAACAATCTGCTTACGGCGTGGTCGTGAGTGTAGCCAGGAGGAGGGGTCATGTAGAGGACTCCGGCAATGAGTTCGAGCTTAGAGTGATCAGGAGGTTCGGGTAGCGCCCAGAATTCTTCCAGCGTGTAGGTTTTCACGAGAGGAGAGGTGTTTACCCAAACCATAATAGATTCTCCAGTGAGGATTAGTCGGGAGTATAACACGGGCATCTTGACCGGCCCGGTAATGCTGGTCTTAGTTGCGGGGATGCTGTTCGGGGACCCACAGAACTAGCTTAGATTTTCAGAGCCTCACGGAGCCGACTGCCAATCTAGCTAACGCAACCACTGTTGGCGATTATCATAGTAAGCAGGTCTCTTGTCTGGATAACGCTTCTTGAACTCTTTGAATCGCTCGTGCCATTTTTCGTACCGGCGATCGGAGGATTGAATCGAGCGATGTGGTATCTCGCGCAGATGATTTTCTACTTTCCAGACGTTCTTCCTAGAGAAACGCCAGTCATAGCTCCCCAGGTCATTAAGATTTGCCAGACCGTAGCCGATGATCCGACCGGAAAAATCGATGTAAGCATCAAAATAACTCCACGCCAGATCTCGCAGGCTACGAAACACCGGTCGACGTCCATGCAATCCGAAATCGCGGGAGCGACCGACGGAGCCCCAGAGACTGTTCTTTTGGAAGACAAAAATAACGTGGTCCAACTTGTCCCAGGATTCGAGACTTAAAAGCAGTGGAGGATAGCCATGCTGCTCCAGCAGTACCGTTGCTATCAGTGCCGCTTCTAAGCAATGGGCTTCCTTTTTCTTAAGGGCTTCCCGAAAAGAACGGAGTGTTCCACCATTGCTTTCCCAGTTGTAGGGCATGACATTTAAGAAGCGCTGAACTTGCAAAGGCGTGCGCAACGAATCGACTAAAGCCAATTCCTTTTTGGTAAACGCCTCCCTTTGAGGTGTGGAACTCATTTAGGAGTTATTAGCAGACGAACCCTGAAATCCAAAGCCAATGGCCCGTGCCGCCTTGCTTCCAGCCGCCTCAGTGATGTAAGAAATCATTACCAATTAAGCCCAGAGCTCAAACCAGGGCGCCTTTACATAATCCAGGCCCACCGCGAACGCTGGGCCTTCCTAATATTCAAAGTTGGAGACTCTATGACTTCATTGCGTACAGGACGAGTGACCGAACATGCCGGTCATAAGAATACCAATTACGAACTCGATAATTATGGCCTTAGGGATGTGAGCAAAGTTTACTGGAATCTCACCACCCCTGAGTTATATGAAGAAATCACCAGGCGTAATGAGGGGCTGCTTTCAGACCAGGGGGCGTTAATTGTCGATACGGGAGAACACACGGGCCGCGCCGCCAAGGATAAGGCGATAGTGCGAGAGGCCGTGAGTGAGGACAAGGTGTTTTGGGGCGATGTCAACAAAGATTTTCCACAAGAAAAATTCAATGCGATCAAAGATCGGATGATGGCCCACGCATCTGGCCGCGAGCTTTTCGTGCAGGACACATTTGCCGGCGCTGATCCAGGCTACCGTTTGCCAGTGCGGATCATTACTGAGCTGGCGTGGCATTCTCTCTTCGCGCGCACAATGTTTATCAACGACCGCAAAGCCACGACTCCACACCATCCTGAATTCACAGTGATTAACTTCCCCAGCTTCCTCGCTGACCCGCAGCGTGACGGCACTCGTTCGTCCACCTTTATCCTGATGGATTTTAGCCAGCGCTTGGTGTTGATTGGCGGCACTTCCTACGCGGGCGAAACAAAGAAGAGCGTGTTTACGATTTTGAATTATCTATTGCCGCAACGTGGCGTGATGAGCATGCACTGTTCAGCAAATGTAGGAGATGCGGGCGACGTAGCGATCTTTTTTGGATTGTCAGGGACGGGCAAGACGACTCTTTCCGCTGATCCTGAGCGTAAACTGGTGGGCGATGACGAGCACGGTTGGTCGGACAATGGCGTATTCAATTTTGAAGGTGGCTGCTATGCCAAGGTCATCAAACTCTCCTCCGAAGCTGAACCCGACATCTATCGCACGACGAGGATGTTTGGAACCATCCTGGAAAATGTCGTTTACGATCCAGAGACGCGCGAAATCGATCTGGACGATGCCGCAAAAACCGAAAACACACGCGCCTCCTATCCCTTAACCAGCATTCCTAATATCGTGCCCGAAGGCTATGCCGGCCATCCGCAAAATATAATCATGCTAACTGCCGACGCGTTTGGAGTGCTGCCACCCGTCTCGCGACTTACATCCGAACAAGCGATGTATCACTTCCTCTCCGGCTACACAGCCAAAGTTGCCGGAACCGAAAAGGGGATCAAAGAACCGGAGGCTGCATTCTCGACCTGTTTTGGCGCCCCGTTCATGGTGTTGCATCCCGGTGTTTACGCGGATCTGCTGGGCAAGAAAATGGGCCAGCACAATGCCGCTTGCTGGTTGGTGAACACAGGATGGAGTGGGGGACCGTATGGCGTTGGCCAGCGCATGAAGATCTCGCACACTC
>DASSCG010000271.1:0-2865 GCA_035697925.1 Pyrinomonadaceae bacterium | reverse complement strand
CGGCTCACTCGTAGGGTCCTTTCTGATGGGGTTTGTGATCGCCGTCTTGTTTGGAGTAGCTCGTTCAAAGTTTAGTTTGTCAGCAATCTTGTTTGTAGCAAATTCATGCGGCTATTTTCTGGGCTCGGCGGTCAACGATTATTTCGAAGGCAGAGCCGGAATGCTGTTGTGGGGTCTGATCTTTGGTTTGTTTCTCGGGGCGGGGCTCGGGGCGGCCTTACATTTTGCCCAGATAAGAAGCCTGCCCAAGTCATCAAATCCAGTCAGCCCACTTGCAGGGATACTTATGGTTGTCTTGGGTTTCGGAGGGGCCGATGCGGGCCAGCAGGCAAAAACGATCAGAGTCCCCAGCCCGAATGGCCGGCTAGTGGTCGAATTCAATCTCACCGCCGATGGTGCTCCGCGTTATGCGATCCAACTCGATGGTCGAACTGTACTGCCAGACTCGCGTTTAGGATTAGTACGAGACGACGCAGATTTTTCCAGCCGCCTTCGACTAACGTCAGCATCGCCCACAGAACCTGTAAGCGAGCGCTACGAGATTCTTACGGCTAAGCGACGTGTAAATACATATCGCGCAAACCGAAAAGTGTTTCACCTTCAGACTACAAGCGGTCAGAAAATTGATATCACTTTCCAAGTCTCGAACGATGGCGTCGCTTTTCGCTATTTCTTCCCGGAGACCAACCCAAAAGTTCACCGTCTAACCGAGGAAATATCCTCGTTCCACTTCTTGCCCGGCACACGTGCATGGCTGCAGCCGATTGCCGTTGCCAAGACAGGCTGGAAGGAGTCGAATCCGTCGTACGAAGAGTTTTATGAAAAGGATATCCCGGTCGGAACAAAGTCACCCACAGGCGCCGGTTGGGTTTATCCCGCGCTTTTCCGTTCCAACGATACCTGGTTGCTGGTGAGTGAGACCGGGCTTTTACGTAACTATTGTGGTAGCCGGTTGCGTTCAGAGTCGCCAGACGGCGAATACTCAATTGGCTTTCCTGATCCACGAGAAGGTTTAAAGAATGGTCCGGTCAATCCTCAATCCAAGCTGCCCTGGGTCACTCCCTGGCGCATCATCGCCGTAGGCAGCCTTAAGACGATCGTCGAGTCCACTCTCGGCGTTGACCTCGCTGAGCCTGCAAGTCGTCCTGCTGACTCTTCAATTAACCCCGGCAAAGCTTCTTGGAGTTGGCCCCTGCTTGGCGATGACCAAACGAACTATGAAGTACAGAAACGTTTCATTGACTATGCGGCGGAGATGGGCTGGCGTTATTGCTTGATTGATGCGCTGTGGGACAAGCAGATCGGCTACGAGAAAATTAAAGAACTGGTTGATTACGCCCGGGGCAAGGATGTGAGAATTTTGCTTTGGTACAACTCGGCTGGGGATTGGAATTCAACTCCACAAACGCCGCGCGACATGATGCTCACACACGAGAGCCGGGTTCGCGAGTTCGAAAGGTTGAAGACGATGGGTGTCGCCGGGCTCAAGATTGATTTCTTTGGTGGCGACGGACAATCGATGATTAGTTACTATCTGGATATCATCGAAGACGCCTCCGACTATGGCTTCGTGCTCAACTTTCATGGGGCGACCCTGCCTAGAGGCTGGCAGCGCACGTATCCGCACCTGATGACAATGGAGGCAATCAAGGGTCTGGAGTTCGTAACCTTCGAGCAGAAGAATGCCGATGAAGAGCCAACTCACGCTTCTATGTTGCCCTTCACCCGAAACGTCTTCGATCCGATGGATTTCACTCCGATGGTGCTGGACCGTATTAACCGTATCGAGCGGCGCACGACCAGCGCTTTCGAACTGGCACTTTCAGTGTTGTTTACCTCAGGCATTCAACATTACGCAGAGATTCCAGAGGGGATGGCAAAGGCTCCCAACTACGTCAAAGACTTCCTTAAACGCGTGCCCAACGTTTGGAACGATATAAAGTTCATCGACGGCTACCCTGGCAAGTTCGCGGTGATTGCGCGCCAGGGAGATGGCAGGTGGTACATAGCCGGAATCAATGGAGATGTGACCGAAAGAAAACTAAACCTAAATCTAAGCGACGTACCCATTCGGGGCTCCGGCCAGTTAATCACTGATGGCGAAGGCGGCAACCTCTCATTTCGCCAAAGCATCGTCCAGCTTTCGCCTAATAGGAAATTCGAAGTCACGCTAAAGCCGCACGGAGGCTTTGTTTGGTTCTCGAAGTGAGGGCCAGTAGAGTGCGACTTTGCAGGAGGGAGAAATGCTCGAGACTGATCCCGAAAAATTAGACGGCCTACGCACGTACATTGACGGCAAGATGAGAAGATATGGGCTGCTATTTTCCGTCAATGGAGGCGCTCTTGCGATCGCCAAACTGATGGCCGACGCCAACACGGCTAAGCTGTTGGGCGGACTATCTATCAAACATCTAGCTTTAGGGGCGATCATCTTCACCATAGTCGTGGTGGTGGACATCTGGTTATTCGGCCAGATGATGCGAAAGAAATTTCTTGGTGAACTCGCCTTCTCCAAACCAGGCAAAATCATTTTGGTGATGTTAGGAGCGTTGCTTGTGACTAGTTGGTTGTTAGTGTTTGTCGGATAACAAATCTAAGTCACCATATGACTTGGCGTCGGTCTCATTCTGTTGGACATCACGCTCGGCGCTTTAGGGAGACTTCGGATTCCGCCGCTCGCAGTTGGTATCGGAATCTATCTTTCGATGTCAGCGACCTTCGCAGTGGTCGTCGGCGCAGTCATTTCGTATTGGTATGCTCGACGCACTCGCTCAGCGGCAACCCTGAACGAGCTGAGCGTCTGGGTACATTGGTGGCTTCGGGATTAATCGTCGGCGAAAGCTTGTGGGGTGTCATTAACGCAGG
>DASSCG010000270.1:0-5410 GCA_035697925.1 Pyrinomonadaceae bacterium | reverse complement strand
CCGCTGGAGATGGTCCAAATGCATAGCACCGGAAAAGGCAAATCCACCACCGGCTCGCAGGTGGCGGACAGCATTGCCTTAGACGCGGCCGTGGATCAATTGCCCCCTGGATCCCGAGCCGTTTTCCTTTTGTTCAGTGTGGAGGGTTACAAGCACGAAGAAATCGCAAGCCTATTCGGTTGTTCGGTGGGAAACTCTAAATCACAACTTCACAAAGCCCGCAAGAAACTTAAGCAGTTACTCGAACAGCGGAAGACCATCGAGACTGCGGCTGATGTAGAATTGAATCATAGTCTGCGCACACCCATTAGCCGGATCGGCTCAATGCCGTAGGTCTCTAGATCAATCCTATTGCCGTCAAGGAGCTTTATTTTCGCCGCATAGAGGAGTGCACCTTCACCCTCTTCCTTGCCATTGCCTTTCTGCTTCAAGTCGAGCTGCAGAATACCAAACTCATAATCTCTGGATCTTGCTGAATGATAGGCCTCAAGAAAACCGACAGGCCTGTCACCAACAGCATAAATCCGCCGGCCAGTTTCTGTTCGGTGTGAACGAATGAGCTTGAAATCATAGAAACCAACTCTCCCAGTGAGAGTTATTCTTCCCTTCGAATCGGCTTTCTCAAGCGCCTTAAGCAAAGCGTCAGGTCCACCGTCGACAAGTATCCCGGCAAGCACTTTAGCTTCCTCATCCGTTGTGTAACTGTTTATTCGCAGGTCGACATTGATTCTGGCTCCGGCACCAACCATAGCTCGGCCAGCCCCTGACGGAAGGTATGCCAGGGCGCCGAATACTTCTCGTTTGTTAGGTTGTTGTGGTAAAGGAACTGCCCGCGAAACACTCAACGCACAAACCACCAACAGAAAACCCGCAATCGCGATTGTTGCTTTCATGTCTCTATTGCCCTCCGATCAGCGCTTAATGGAAGAAGTCGACGGCCCTTAATCATCTCTTGCTATCTTCCCGAGCGCCCACAATCGAACCCGCACCTTATTCTACTGAGCGCAAAAAGGACAATAACTGTCAGTTTTTACAGGAAAACAGGGCTCCCCAAGGATTTTTATAACTTGTAAAACCTGTATCAATTACCAGTAGGCGCGAGTCGACGTCACTTCCTAACATTCCTTCCAGGCTGAGAGCAATCAGAGAACATGGCCTCACAGGTTTCAGGTATTCGTTTAGGAGGTTGTGGATGAGTCGGAAGTACGCAAATTTCTTCATTTCTACTGTAGCCGCTCTCCTTATTTTATTCAGCACGTTGACAGCCATGGCAAAGAATGTGGACGACGTCGTTACTTTGAGGAACGGTGATCGGATGACTGGAGAAATAAAGGGTTTGGAACGTGGGGAGCTTAGGATCAAGTCGGACTATATGGCTGAAGCGGTTCGCCTCGATTGGGCCAGGGTCGAGGGTCTCGAGAGTAAGTCTAGATTCATGATCTGGCTGGTCGATGGGAAACTCTTTACAGATTTCATCAGGTTGCTCCCAGCGGGCTCAAGTGACAAAAACAACTTTGTGATCGGATCAGCCAATGACGTGATTAAAGTCAAAGCGGACGAGGTGTTGCGTATAACTCCCGTCGAAGCAGGGTTCTGGAAACAGCTCGATGGATCAATCGATTTGGGTATGGGGTTTACGAGTGGTAATAATCAGTATCATACCGACCTGATCGCAACGACAACATATCGGAGGGGAGATCACTCTTACACAGGCTCCATAGACTCTGCGCTCAGCGGACAGCGAAACGGTACCGGCACAAGTCGCAATCAATTTACATTTGACTATAGAAAACAAATTAGCCCGCGCTGGTATACGGGAGGACTTTTTGATTTGCTAACTAGCGAGCAACAGAGTCTGGACCGGCGCACTACTGTGGGAGGCATCATCGGAGC
The DNA here is from genome assembly GCA_035697925.1 of Pyrinomonadaceae bacterium. Lineage (GTDB taxonomy): Bacteria > Acidobacteriota > Blastocatellia > Pyrinomonadales > Pyrinomonadaceae > PSRF01. The sequence continues at coordinate 3,517 of DASSCG010000270.1, read as the reverse complement.
GAATCTCCGGCAGACCTCTCAGACTAGATTTTCAGTATTCGGCGGGCTGGCGGCGTCGAGGGAGACTTATTCAACCCCAACAGGCTCGCTTCCAGCAACGAATACTGACGCAATCGTGGGGTTTGATTTCACGGCGTTTCGCTTTAAAACAACCGATATTCGATCAAGGTTCATCTCCTATCCCAGTCTCACGACGCCGGGTCGCATCAGGGCTCAGGTTCGATCAGACCTACATCTGAAGATCGTTAAAGACTTGTACTGGGGTTTCCATGTTTACGAAAACTTCGACAGTAAACCGCCTATTCTTGCGAACAAAAACGATTTGGGAATCAGTAGCTCGTTCGGCTGGAAGTTTTGAGGTGCCCTGATTCACGTGAATGTCGCACTCAGGGCTGTGCAACCCGCACCGTTGAAGTTTGAAACCTGTAAATTCTGCCAGTATCTAGGACTTGGAGCGCGCTTTAGTCTAGTCGTTACATTGGTCGTGGCCTGGATTCAAAAATTTCGAATCCAGTTGGAGCGAAAAACTTTTCGCTCCCGGCATCACAAGACCAACCGACATAGTTCGACTGGCGTTGAACTATTACCTAATTCCTAATCGAGGTATGAACTCCCCAGCGGTGCTCCAACCGCGTGCCGGCAACCGCTCGGTTACTCTACGAAAGGCCCCGATCATGAGGAACCCAGAGCAACGCAAGCACAACAAGACAACCGACCTGTTTGCGATTCGACCCGAAGATTTAACTTGGGAGGCACCTTTTAGCAATCGCGTCGATATCGCCGCCATTTCCCATCCCGGGCTGGTAAGAGAATCCAACGAAGATCATTACCTGGTTATTCGTTTTAATCGCATGCTTGAAAATCTGTCAACCAACATCCCAAACGGAGCTTTGGAGAATTGTTTCAACTTGGTCGGGTACGGAATATTGGTGGCAGATGGAATGGGCGGTATGGCGGGCGGTGAAATTGCTAGCAGCCAGGCATTACGAAAAATGGTTGAACTGTTAGTAGATACACCGGATTGGATAATGTCACTCCGCCGGCTGCGTGATCTAAATACGGTCATGTGGCGAATGACCGAACGCTTTCAACAAGTGGACGCCGCACTCAGAACCCAGGCTGAAGAGGAGATCGATCTTCGTGGAATGGGAACTACTCTGACAGTTGTTGGGATGTTAGGTAAGGATCTCGTTATCGGCCACGTGGGTGATTCACGCGCGTATTTGTTTCGTGATGGAAACCTCGTCCAACTAACCAGCGATCATACATTGGCCCAGCGGCTCATCGACGCTGGTGTCGCAAAGCCAGATGATCCCGCCGCGCGTTCAATGCGCCATGTACTCACATCTGCTGTGGGATCGTTCGGGGACAAGACCGAACCGCAAATTCATCACAAAGAGTTGGCCGAGAGGGATCAACTACTGGTTTGTACTGACGGACTGACTGATATGCTTACCGACTCTACTATCGCATCCGTACTTTCCGAATCCAGATCCGCACAGAATGCCTGCCAAGCCATGACTGATCTAGCGCTCAGTGCCGGAGGACTCGATAATGTCACCGTTGTTGTTGCCCGCTTCGGATACTCGTGAACGACCCCTTAAAGCAATTGCCTCGCCCCAAAATTTATCAAGTCGACTCACTCGCTGAATCTTGAAAGATCAGGCCTGTCTTCAGGCGAGCTAACGCTGAAAGCGTTAGCTTCCGTTGAAGGAGATGTCAGAGCTCGGCGGAGTTTTCCGTACCGCGGCAGCACCTAAAGGACGCACCAGTACTGATTGGACCCTACTTATCCCGTCTTTAGGAGCCATAACTGTCAGAATTGACAGTATTGACCTGCTTAAACGCCGCGTAGGATGGGGCCTCGAATCGTTCTCACGTTCGTGCGAGGCAAAGCTGCGTTGCTTAAAAAGAGAAGGCTGACTCGTGCACAACAATTTTGAGAGGAGTAACACATGATTACTTGGAATAGCATAGCAATTCGACTTGCAGTCGCCTTTCTTTTCGTCTCCGCATGCGCTGGAACTATCTCCGCTGCGGGAGACGTGGCGTCTAATTTCAAAACTCCTGAGGTGACTGCGGTTCCCCAGGAGCAGGTCAAAAAACTCAAAGGTGTCGTGGTCAAGAGAGACCCCGATGCATTCACGATGGCCGAGACAACGGGCGGGCCGCAAACAACAGTCATTCTAACGGCGGATACCGAAGTCAAGAGCCACAAACGCGGTGCATTTAGAGGCTCCAAAGAATATGCCTCTAGCTACATACTTCGCGGACTTAGACTCGAAGTTGACGGCATGAGGAATGCCGATGGCAGCATCGTGGCGGAGAAGATTCGCTTCGATGAGCAGGACTTGAGAACAGCCCAAGCTCTCAAGGCAACGCTCGATCCTGCCGAAGCTGAGTTGAATGAAAAACTCAGGCAGCAACAGGCGGAACAGGAACGGTTAGCTGGCCAGATCGAGGAGAACCGAGCCCTGACAGCGCAAGCGCAGGCTTCGGCTGATGCCGCAGCCCAAGCCGCCGCCAAAGCACAAAACACTGCGGACCATGCAAACAATCGGATCAACGGTCTCGATGACTTTGACACTATTAAAACGGTTACGGTCAACTTCAGAACCGGCAGTTCGGCTTTGACCCCGAAGGGAAAAGCCACGATTGATGAGGCAGCCGTATGGGTAAGAAGCCAAAACACCAAAGGCTGGGTGATGGCGGTAATCGGCTACGCGGATACGACGGGCAGTTCACAACGCAACATAGATCTGAGTGAACGGAGGGCCAACGCCGTCATTTATTACATCGTTTCGAAGTACAAAATGCCACTTAACCGATTGGTGCAACCATTTGGGTACGGGCAGTTGGAGCCAGTCGCGGACAACACGACGAAAGCCGGTCGCGCCAAGAACCGTCGAGTTGAAATCAGGCTGATGATTAATAAGGGCATCGCTGGGACAGTAGGGACGAACAGCGGGAACTAATAAGTTTAAAGGACAGGGGGCGTTGGTTCGGATTCCAATCTGGACCAACAGAGTGCCCCGACAATAGAGGCAGATGCGGGCGCGTAACAGGGGGAGCATCTGCTTCGAGGGCCGAGACAGTTAATGTCTCGGCCTTCCATTTAGTTCGCATTTTAAAGTTGAGGCATTTTTAGTTTGAGGCACGCAGTCCGCAAATAATATTAAGGAAGATGTGGTGGTTGGTTATTACGAGTTATTAAATGAGTCCCACCCTCAGCGCATACTTAATTAGATCGGCAGTCGTTTCCGTGCCCAGCGCTTCCATCATCTCGTATTTATGAGATTCTGCAGTTCGCGTGGAAATGGAGAGCTGTGCAGCAATCTCCTTCATCGTAAGTCCGTCGCTGATCAACTGGAGCACTTGTCGCTGTCGTGGCGTAATTGGAGATAGGTTTTTCTGGGATGGCAAGTGATCGCGCTTGGTAATTAACGGAGTAATGTACTTCTTACCTTGGACAACCCGTCCTATCGCCGCGAACAGCTCTTCACCGGCGGCTTGCTTC
>DASSCG010000269.1:0-5639 GCA_035697925.1 Pyrinomonadaceae bacterium | reverse complement strand
TTGGAAAATTCAACTACATCGAAATCAACTACTCCCAGCCGCCCGACACCGGCGGCCGCCAGGTACATCCCTAGCGGTGCCCCCAACCCGCCGGTGCCCACCATTAAAACGCTCGCCTGCCCTTCAAAACGAAAGATGGATCCATAGACGTTGGGTTTGCCGCTGAGTACGCAAGCATCGTTGACCAGGTATCGAGTTGGAAAATTGTCTGTGCCATCAACAATGATGTCGTAGTGCTGGAAAAGCCGCAGTGCATTGTCACTGGTCAGTCGCGTATCGTGCGTTTCAATCTCGATATGTGGATTAATATCGCTCAAACGGTCGCGGGCAGATTCGATTTTTGGTCTTCCAATGTCTTTCGTGCCGTGGATTATTTGACGCTGAAGATTGGAAAATTCAACTACATCGAAATCAACTACTCCCAGCCGCCCGACACCGGCGGCCGCCAGGTACATCCCTAGCGGCGCCCCCAACCCGCCGGTGCCAACCATCAAAACGCTGGCAGCTTTCAATCGTTTCTGGCCGTCGACGCCCACCTCGGGCATGATCAAGTGACGACTGTAACGAGAAATTTCTTCATTTGAGAGCGATGGTAAGGAGGAGGCGATGTCGACTTCGGAGGTGGCGCCGCCTGCAATCGAAGGGACAATCAATAAAGTATCGCCGTCTTTGACCGGAGTTTCCGCACCCAACTGATGGCGGATGTCTTCATCGTTGACGTAGACGTTGACGAAGCTACGTAGCTTGTCATTGTCGTCATAGAGATGACGCCCAAGCTCCCCAAACTGAATGCTTAGCTGCTTCAGAGCCTCACCAGCTGTGCGCGCTTCAACTTGAAATTGGGATTTGCCGCCCGCGAACTGTCGCAAAGCAGTGGGTATTGCGATCGTGACTGACATTTCTACTTCCTTTCGTCAATTACGTTTAGGATTTCTTCCTCATTAAAGCCCGAACGGTCAGGTTGCATTTCCCAGGAGAGCAGGTCTTCAGCGCGGCCTGCCTTGACCGCAACGACAACGTACGAATAAACAGGCCAGGCATGGTCCAGGTCGTAAGCAGAAGGCACCGCGGGGTGATCCGGATGTGAATGATAGAAACCTACGACGTCCAGATGTTGAGCCGCTGCGTACCTCTCGCCTCGCAGCAGCTGTTCCGGCCGAATCAAAAACCGATTGCGTTTTGCTGCTTCCTCGCGTGCATTTGAAATGGGAAATATCTCGGCGCAAGTTTTGGTGCCGCCGCTCTCAGCAAAGTTACCGAGCAAGAGTCCACAGCACTCGTATGGATAATCGCGCTCGCCATGCGCGGCTATTTCTTTTCGCTGGCTTGCGTCAAGTCTGATCATGATAAATCATCCAGCCCCGGCAGCATCGGCTTCCTCATCACTCAACATACCTCTCGCCGCGGTCGCAAAGGACAGTGACCACCAGGGAATTTCTTGCGAGCGTGCGAGCCAGCCGCAACGCGGCGAAAACATTTGCTCCTGAGCTAGGGCCGACCAGCAGCCCTTCCTCCTCCGCCAACCGTCCAACCATTTCCTGTGCGTCTTCCGTGGAGACTTCAACCTGCTGATCAGCAAGATTGGGATCGTAGATACCTGGCACTATTGCGGTCCCCATGTGTTTCAGTCCCTCAAGTCCATGAAGAGGCGAGGCAGGTTGCATTGAGACCGCACGAAGCTCCGGATTAAGTGTCTTCAAACGCCGTGTGACGCCAACGAAAGTGCCCGAGGTTCCCAGTCCAGCGACAAAATGCGTGATGCTACCGTCTGTTTGCTTCCAGATTTCGGGCCCCGTGCCCTCGTAATGGGCTCGCCAGTTCGCGTCGTTGTTGTACTGATCGGCGTAGAAGTATTTTTCAGGCTCATTTGCAAACATCTCCCGCGCGACAAGCTGTGCACCATCAGTGGATAGCAAAGGGTCGGTCTCGATCACTTCCACACCAAAGCTGCGGAGGATTGCCTTCCGCTGTCGTCCTGCGTTGCGCGGAACGCAAATAGCGACTGAATAGCCACGTGCCGCCCCAATCATTGCGTAGGCAATACCAGTGTTGCCGCTGGTGGCATCCAGAATCGTCATGCCGCGCCTCAATCGTCCTTCCCTTTCGCCGGCTAGAATCATGGCCAGAGCGGGACGATCCTTAACTGAGCCACCCGGATTCAAGTGCTCGGCCTTCGCGCATACCAAAACCCCTACCGGCAGCTCGCTGGTAACTCTTCGCAAGCGAATAAGCGGAGTGTCGCCGATGCTTTTGTCGATCGAGTCCTTAACAATGTGATCCGTTTCGACCGTGGCGCTCATAACTCAAATCCACAATTCGTTCGCCGTAAAAGACAAAAAACCGGCCGCGAAACTCAAAGGGTTCGCGACCGGTTTTTGAGAACTTTTGTTAGCTTGCTAGATCAAATGTTCTTCAAGCTGGCATACGCTCTCCCGGTCGCGCGCCAATACCAGGCGCAACAGAGACAGCAGCAATGCTTACAAGCTTTATTCATGGGATCTGGTGTGACTATAAGAACCCACTGAAGCTCTGTCAAGGTGAGGGCAAGGGAATAATAGAGTTCTTCGCTGCCGCAGCGAGTCAAAATGAGGTCAATCCAAGAAATCGCACAAAACAAGAGTTTTTCGTTTGGTTTGGCGGCGTTCGTAATCGGACCGGTAGGTCTCCACCATGTTGGGAGCAGGACCAATGAATCCGAAGGCATAGTACAATTTGACATCATGAAAACTGCAGGCCTCATTGGCGGGATTGGACCCGAATCGACCATTGAATACTACCGCTCGATCATCTCGGGTTATCGTGAGAAGAATCCTGATGGCAGCTACCCGTCGATTATTGTGAACAGCGTCAACCTAACGCAGTTAGTGGATTGGATGGGCCAGAATGAGTTAGAAAAGGTAGTTGAGTATCTGGCGATTGAAGTTGAAAAGCTGGTGAAGGCCGGAGCTGATTTCGGCGCTTTGGCCTCTAACACACCACACATTGTTTTTAATGAAATCCAACGCCAGACCAGTTTGCCTCTGATCAGTATCGTGGAAGCAACGAGCGAACGAGTTCAGTCATTGGGCTTCAAGCGAGTTGCTCTGTTTGGAACTCGCTATACGATGCAAGGCCATTTCTATCCTGAGGTTTTCTCTAAAGCTGGCATTGATCTAATTGTTCCCAATTCGGAAGAACAAACGTACATTCATGAGAAGTATTTCGGAGAACTTCTAAACAACATCTTCCTCCCCGAAACGCGCGACGCGCTACTGGCAATTGTTGACAATCTTAAGGCGAGGCATGGAATTGAAGGTCTAATTCTTGGCGGCACAGAGTTGCCTTTAATTTTGCGGGATGATGAACGAAACGGTGTCCGCCTGCTCGATACTACACGTATCCACTGCGACCGGATTGTTAGAGAGCTCTTAGCCTAACACTTTGGGCGTTAGTGCTTTTTGCGTTGCTTCCGTTCGCGACCAAATTCCCCAGAGCCATCCGGGTAGATCGTAGCTACGCGATATGCCTTCTTTTCTCGCGATGATGACTGGCGCTTTTTAAGTTCTGCAACAGCCCTTTCTACTTCTGGCCCGTCAAATCTCATCATGGTTTCCGTTTTACTTGCCGGGACATGTACTTCTCGCGTTGGCTTGAAAGTAGGTTGTGAACTTTCGAACTGCGTGCCTGCGTCTGAGTCAGTAGCGAGTGTTTCGGCTTCGATTCGATCTTCATTAGCGTTGTTCACCGCGGCCAGCAAACCGCCGACGACGCTGCCGACTATAGCCACAGCCACAATTCCCGCCAGCACCTTTGTTCGATAGGATTGAGCGGCCAGTGATCGCCAGAGACTACGTACTGGCCTCAGGAAGTCAGGCCGCAGAGCAACCACTTGTTGAGCTCTGCGCGCAGCGCCCCGAGTAAATCTCGGCGTTGAAAGTCGAGCGGTGTGCGAATCATCTTGGTACGCAGTGTTCGTATTTGGGATACGATCCATCGTACATAACTCCCTTAACTGTTGAGCATTTGGTTCTAGTAGGGTTTATAAGCAAGAACGTCGCCAATGGGGGATTTTTCGCTGCTTTGTAAATTTCATTCACATTGCGCTGCAGCGAAACAGTGAGATCCTGCACAGAAGCGGCATTAACATACTGGGCTCACTTGTCTTTGCTCCGGAGGAGCAGCATGTTTATAGCCTAGGACCACTAGATAATGGTTCGCTCCGTCAGGAGCGACATGTCAAGTGTGCTTGTACATTGCACTCCTTACGGAGCGCCAGTTTGTCATGTAAGCCAAAAGCTATAAACATGCTGCTCCTCCGGAGCAAGGCAGGTGAGCCAATTATGTCAGTGCCGTTTTCTTGCTGTCGGACACAGCTCGTCACCAGCGTGCTAAAGGTGAATGAGATGCTTGCTCGACTAGGAGCTTAAGGAACAAAAATTTAGGGCTACACCCTTACTCAGGTGTAGCCCTGGGATTTAGTGATCGGAGCTTGTGCTACTGCGTAATGCCCATCTGCCAAAGCATAAACGCATAATCGAACGCTGTATCTTTCAGAGCATCGTAGCGGCCAGACGCGCCACCATGACCAGCTCCCATGTTGGCTTTGAGCAGTAGGTAGTTCTTATCGGTCTTCAGGGCACGCAACTTAGCAACATACTTTGCGCCCTCCCAGTATGGTACCTGACTGTCGTTCAGTGAAACTCTAACCAAAGTGTTCGGATAATCCTTCGCCACGATGTTGTCATAGGGCGAGTAGGATTTTAGGTAAGCGTAGTCTTCCTTAATCTCAGGGTTCCCCCACTCCAGAAACTCCTGCACTGTGAGCGGCAAACTCTTGTCAAGCATCGTGTTGATTACGTCTACAAAAGGCACGTAAGAGACAACGGCTTTGAATAAGTCGGGACGCATATTAGTAACGGCGCCCATCAAAAGCCCTCCTGCGCTGCCGCCGGATATTACGAGCCGATCCTTGGACGTGTACTTCTCCTTGATCAGGTGTTCGGCTGAATCAATGAAGTCGGTAAACGTGTTCTTCTTCTTCATCAATTTGCCGTCATCGTACCAGGGCTTGCCGAGGTCTCCGCCACCGCGAATGTGCGCGAGCGCATAGACGACTCCACGGTCGAGCATTGAGAGCCGATTGGAGCTAAAGCCAACGTTAGAAGGAATCCCGTAAGAGCCGTAAGCCGTCAACCACATAGGGGCTGACCCATCGAGTTTTACTCCCTTCTTGTAGACCAGCGAGATGGGGATCTTAGTTCCGTCGGCGGCTGTAGCGTAAATGCGCTCTGACTTGTAGTTCGCAGGATCGAAAGTGCCTAAAACTTCCTGGCGTTTTAGCAGCTCACTCTTCCGCGCAGCCACGTCATAGTCATAAGTCGAAGGCGGGGTGGTAAATGAGTTGTACGAGTAACGCAGTTTCTGCGTGTCGAACTCCCGATTGGTTGAGACTCCGGCTGAATAAACCGGCTCGGGAAATTCGAGATAGTGGGCCTTGCCAGACTTGAAGTCGGTGAGCCGTAGTTTGGGAAGTCCGTTCTCGCGTTCTGATAGCACAAAGAAGTCCTTGAAAATATCGATATCTTCAAGCATTACGGCGGGACGGTGTGCGATCACCTCGGTCCAATTGGCCTTGCCTGGGTTAGAGATCGGCGCCGAGG
>DASSCG010000268.1:0-8688 GCA_035697925.1 Pyrinomonadaceae bacterium | reverse complement strand
GTCGCGTTTCTGTAGCTTGTTCGCTAGCGAATCGACGATGGGGCGCCCACGGAGGGACGCCCCTACAATATTAGGAGTGCCATGTCCAAGCACACTTGGCATGTCGCTTCTGTCGGAGCGAAGCATTATTTACTGGCCCCTAGGCTATGAACATGCTGCTCCTCTGGAGCAAAGACAAAGTGAGTCCAGTATGTTATTCCGTTTGAAGTGAGCTAAGTATCTTATTAACGTTGAAACGAAGAGTGCGCTCGTTTCCTGAGGTTTAGTCTTCCTTGGGCTTTGGTTTTCCAGTCATGGGCACAAATAACACCGGAATGGTGCGACGCTCGACCACTCCTGTTTCAGTTTTGGTAATAACGACCATCTGTTGGAAGCTCGTGCCGACCGGAATAACCATCTTGCCACGCACCGCCAGTTGTTCGACCAGTGCCTTTGGCACCTCATCGGGCGCAGCCGTCACCACAATCGCATCAAAAGGAGCGTGCTCCGTCCAACCTTCATAACCATTTCCGGTTTTCACCTGCACGTTCTTATACGCCATCTCACGAAGTAGACTTCGCGCGCCCTCCGCCAGTTGAGGAATGATCTCGATCGTATAAACCTCTTTTGCCAGTTCCGCCAACACTGCCGCTTGATATCCGGAACCCGTGCCGATCTCGAGTACCTTCTCGCCGGACCCGATTTCCGCCGCCTCAGTCATGTAGCCAACTATGAAAGGTTGCGAGATTGTCTGGTCCTGCCCAATGGGCAAGGGACGATTCTGATAGGCGAGATGGCGATGCGAGGCAGGAACAAATCTGTGTCGTGGCACTTTCAATAGAGCATCCAGCACGTCCTGGTTTTTTATTCCTTGATTCCGTAACTGGTCTACCAGTTCACGTCTCTGTTTTGCGTATTCTTCATTCGAGACTTGCTGGAAGGCAGACGGCTCAGAAGGTGACAAAGACGCGCAGGCTGACAGTGACAGGAGCAGGCTCAATATTAGCCATGTCGCGTGGTTAACCACCGTCTCTCCTCAAGATAGTTATTTTCTGAAGCTGTCCGCCAGCTCAACCCTAAGAGTGGTCGATCTACTTGGAGTTGCTTGCCACTCGCTTGGAATATCGTGCAAACCAGAACACGGGTATTCCCATTAGCAGAACCATAATGCCGACTAACGCTCCGATGCCAATTGAAACCCCTTTTTCTTCCTCACCCAGCCTGCGAGATACCTGGAACACGTAGGCAATGCTTGCCTGCAACATGTAAAGGCAACTGATACAAAATGTCAGCGGAAGCAGCGGGTAAAGCGGTGTTCGAAACGGCCGCACGACGTCTGGTTCTCTAATTCGCAGGACAATCACGGAGAGCCCAACCAGGAAAAAGAAAAACCAGAAGACTGGCGCCGTGTACTCAACCATCGTAGCGAAACCTTCTCGCGTCAGAGTCCCAATCAATACTAAACCCAGAGCAATGACGCCCTGAACCAACAAAGCGTTGGTCGGCGTATTACCACGCCTTTCCCATCGCCCCAGGAATCCAAACAGCGAAAAGTCGCGGCCGAAGGCATAATTGGTGCGTGCGCCTGTGAACACGGTCGCATTTGCGGAAGTAATTGCCGAAACCGCGACCAGCATGGTGACAAACATGGCCCCGCGCTCGCCAACCGCCCGCCTCATCAAATCGGTCGCGACAGCGTCAGAACTGGCCACTCCAGACAAACCCAGTCCGCGCAAATAGGCCCAGTTAGCCAACAGGTAGAGACCTGTAACTATGACAATGCTTAAGAGCAACGCCCGCGCGACGCTGCGCCGGTCGGTTGTTTCCGCGGAAATGTAAGCTGCCTCGTTCCAACCGCCGTAGGTTAAAAGAACGAACACCATCGCTAAACCCAGCGAACCGCCTGAACTCTGCGACGGCGCTGGTTGACTGGCACTGGAAGTCGGATCAATCAAAAACAATCCGGCAAATATAATCAGCACCAAACAAGATACTTCGACGACAGTCAGGAGGTTCTGCGTACGGGTTCCCTGATGCACACCCAGGATGTTGAGACCAGTCAACATCACTACCAGTAAACCGGCGTAAATCGACGGCGAGTATTCTCCCAGACGAAACAACTGCGAGGCGTAATCTCCGAACACGAACGAGAGCAATGCCACCGAACCCGTCTGAATCACAGTCACCCGAGACCAAACAAACAAGAAAGAGATGGGTCTGCCATATGCCCTGCTGAGATAATGATAGTCACCGCCGGTATGCGGATAAGTGGCTGTGAGTTCGGCATAACACAGGGCGCCGATCAATGAGATTATTCCGCCGGCTAGCCACAGAAGCATCGCATTGGTTTCCGTCGTGACATTGGCGGCGACTAGCGAAGGCGTTCGAAATACTCCGGCCCCTACCACGATGCCAACGATCATGGCGACGGCATCCTTCAACGAGAGGGTTGGGACTAGTTCATCAACCTCGCCCGGGACCATTGCGATGCTCTTCACTGCCATAAAATTGAAAACCTCAGTTGACGCATCGGTACGATGACTGTCAGATGAAGGTAAGCCGCAACTCTACACCTATGGTTGTGTCATCTTTTTCTCAGGAATTACCCAAAAGTAAATTGTTCGGGTGCCGTCGACGCTCTGTGTCTTGTCAGGCTTCCAATCACCCATGTCAAAAGCGTGTGAAACGACTCGCGTGCCCGGCTTCAACTCGCTCAGAAGTTTCGGACGCAGTTTGAGGTTGATATCCGGAAGCAGGTAGAGCGTAACTACGGATGCTTCTTTAAAGTCCGTCTGAAAAAGATCCTGTTCGATGAATTTAACGCGGTCGCTGACTCCGGCTTCTTTCGCATTAGCGTTGGCTTCTTTTATTCGCTCGGGATCGATATCGATACCTACGCCGCGTGCTCCATATTTTTTTGCCGCCGTGATAACTATGCGCCCGTCACCACAACCCAGGTCATACACCACGTCATCTTTGTTAACTGCAGCCACACTGAGCATCGCATCTACAACCGATTGAGGTGTTGGAACATAAGGAACATCGAGCTTTTTCTGTGTTGGCTGTTGGGCATGAACAACTGTCAATAAGCTCGCTACAACCAGCGTGAGAAATAGCCTATACATCTTTTGGGCCCGCATTTCGGTTTCCTCCTTACAGTTCTTCGCGTTTTTCAGAACGTGTTGGCACGGTTACGCCCATTTTCCGAAAATCCGCACCGGCGAGTCTTTGCTTTTGTTGGGAGACGAATGGGGGAGGTGGGGAGACTATAACAACCGACCTTCAGGGACAAGCTTTCGGGTTAAAAAAAGAATGTGAGCGCGGTTGAATTCCTACCGGAACCCCTGTTCCCAAACTCTAGTGATTGGTCATATTTCATTTGACATTTCTCATTTGTCATTTGTGACTTACAACTGCGCCATTCGCGTATGGATGATCGACAACCTAAAGGAAGCTTTGATTACGTGGAATCAACTTAACTAGCGCTGAAGGCGCGGCAGAAGGTAGCCAGGGGTGGAGCACGAAGCGAAGCGGAGTGCGTAACCCCTGGATCATAACGAAAGAGTTTTGAGCCCTGAAAGGGCGACAGATATATTGGTGGAGACTGATGATTCACGCTCAAGTCGATTTGGGGCGTCGCGCTAAGCGCTTGCCCCTGGCTACCATCTTCCGCGTCTTCGGCGCTCATTGAGTTTTCCTACTTAATCAGAGCTTCCTAAACTAGTCGGACTCGCTAAATCAATCTACGTCGCAGCAGATTCAGCGCCGCCCGCGACGGACGCCAGCGGATAAGCTGTCGGTTCAAAAAATTCCAGCCACCGTTGAAGTTCTTGTCCCCCGTTCCCGCCTTAAGTGTTAGAGACGAAAGCCCGAACGATTGACGTGAAGATATTAATCGTGTCACTGGCGGGCGATCAGCTTTTTCTGCGCGGCCTTCGCGCCGCAAGAACACTTTGATTGGGCTGTTAACCCGAAGTAGGAGCTAGCCATGAAGACACTAATCTCCGCACTCTGCTCACTCGCCCTGATGACATTCCCACCACCAAATGTAGGCGCGAAGAGCTACGTTGCGCCGCAAGGTTTTCTGTTCACTGTCAATACGACAGACGATCACAACGATTTTAGGTGTGACGGTACTGACTGCACGCTGCGCGAGGCAATACAGGCGGCAACAACACTACGACGGAAGACACCATTGATTTCAGCGTTACGGGAGTGATCAATTTGGCGAGCGCGCTGCCGGACATATCTAACGGCGTAACGATCGAGGGGCCTGGAGCGAATCTCCTCACCGTGCGTTGCGATTCAACAGATCCCTTCATTATTTTCGACGTAACCGCTCCCTCGGCGATCGTGAGGTTCTCCGGCCTGACTATAAGCGATGGCGCTGGTGGGATCTTAAATTTGTTTGGCAGCTCAGTGATCGTCACCAACAGTGTCATCTCAGGCAACAGCACTGGTGCTTTTGGTGTCGGTGCCGGCATTAGGAACGGTGGGACTGTTGCCATCACCAACAGCACTATCGATGCTAATTTCGCTATGGACGGGGGCGGCATTTATAACTTTGGAACCGTTACGATTACCAATAGCACGGTATCTCGTAACAATTGCCGTAGAGCGGGAGGCGGAATCTTTAACGCTGGCACGGTTACCATAACTAACAGCACCATTGCGCGTAACGGTGTTAGAGACCCTTCATCTCGCGATGGCGGAGGTGGCATCTTCAATGAGTCTGGCACTTTAACAATCACAAACACCACCGTCGCACGCAACGGTGCGCCATTTGGCGGCGGGATTCTCAACCGGGGTCCGGTGAATATTAAGGGCAGTATTATTGCTGCCCAGGTTTTCGGCGGGGATGTGCGCGGTGGTTTCAATTCAGCCGGCTTTAACCTGATTGGCATGGCTGACGGCAGCACCGGGTTTACCGCTCCCACAGACCTGACTGGAACCATTGCCTCGCCAATAGCTCCTGGATTCGAAACAGACAGCATTGGCCTGCCTTTGTTGAAAGACAACGGCGGACCCACACAGACAATCGCTCTTCTATCAACAAGTCCTGCGATTGATAAAGGCACCGCCGTCGGCCTGACGGGCACACTCAGTAACGACCAGCGTGGCCCAGGCTTCCCACGTACCGTGGATAACCCCGTCGTCACGAACGCCAATGGAGGAGACGGCACCGACATCGGCGCATTTGAGTTGCAACCGCCACCGATAAATGCAGGCAACTCTCTCCTTATCAATGAAAGCTGCCCACCTGCGAACGCAGCCATCGATCCAGGCGAGCGCGTAACGGTTAATCTTGAATTGATGAACACCAGCAATGCGGCCACGTCGAACCTGGTAGCAACTCTGCAAACCTCGGGCGGGGTAATCGCTCCGTCTGGACCTCAAAGCTATGGAGCAATTGCAACCAATGGCTCTGCGGCTCGTGACTTCTCCTTCACTGCTGAAGGAAGCCTCAGCTCAGGTCAGACGATCACGGCGACGCTGCAGTTACAAGATGGAGCCACCAGTCTTGGTACCGTGAGTTTCAACTTTACGGCTGGTCCAACGCCGTGCAGCTTCGTAAGACTGGTGGTCACTTCTTCTCTTAGCCGCACAGATGCCTCGACTGTTGTAGGCGCCCTGACGGTGCAGAACATTGGCTCGCTGGCGGCAAATAACGTGGTGCTGACCACCGCGAAGTTGGGAGCTACGAACGGCACACCGTTGCCACAGAGTCTCGGCAATCTGGCGCCAGGTGCGTCAGGCAGCGTGACGGTGAACTTCAACAATTCAACTCCGGGTACATCGTCAATGCTAACAACTGGTGGAACTTATGCTGGAGGTACGTTCAGTAGTAAAAGGCGTGTCACCGTCCCGTAATAACAACTTTCACTAGCGCTGAAGGCGCGGCAGAAGGTAGCCAGGGGTGAAGCACGAAGCGAAGCGGAGTGCATAACCCCTGGATCTCAACGCAAGAGTTTCGAGCCCTGAAAGGGCTATAGATATATGGTGAAGCCTAATTGATTCACATCCCTCCCTCTGCGAAACGCGCCGACAACCACGGTTTTCTGTCGCCCCTTTCAGGGCTGTGAGCCGGTGGAGTCGTCGATCCAGGTGCGGCGCGGGCTAATACGATTGGTAATGACAATGTCATCATCGGCAGCTCTGCTAATGTCGGCGCGAACAATCTCACAAACGCCGTCGCCATTGGCCATCGCGCGCAAGTCTCGCAAGATAATTCACTGGTGCTGGGAAGTATCAACGGCGTCAACTTTTCAAGCGCCGATACTAACGTTGGCATTGGCACGCCCGCGCCAAAGACGAAGTTTCATCTGAAGGGCGGCAAAATCTATGTGGAAGCGAACGGGCAGGGTGTCATCCTGAAATCGCCGAGCGGCGCTTGCTTCGAGCTGACTGTGACGAATGACGGGGCTTTAACAACCACGGTCGTTGCTTGCCCGTGAGGGGAAGCTGGGCTTGGGTCATCACGCCGATGGACGAGGCACCTCGTAAATGTTCCGTAACGGCGGACGCTAGACGTTAAGAGTGTATTTAGGAATTAAGCTGATGCGTGGACCAGAAAACGATCCACAAAGTAACATGAAAATTCACCAAGAAAAACTTTAGTGTTGCTTTGTGCGATTTTGTAAATTCTATCCTTGTCTCTCAAAGTTAGAATCTCTTCAGGTCATGAAAGGCGGCGACAAGTCTTCGATAAGAAACGAATCTTGAGAAAAATTCTTTAAGCGGGTGATATGATTTCAAAGCAAGTAAGAGATTATGCGTCGCAACAGCATCAATTACATCTTCGCTGCCGCCGTAATGGTGGTCTCGCTAACACCGACTGCGAAGGCCTGTTCATGTATGGATTCTGGTCCGCCGTGCCAGGCATACTGGCCGGCCTCTGCGGTCTTCACAGGGCAAGTCATAGAAATAACTACCTTCACCAGCGATCAAGAAAACTTCCGAGGCCACCCACAAAAGTTGATCCGGTTCGCCGTTAGTCAGACTTTTCGAGGGGTATCCGGGATGACAGTAGAAGCGATCACCGGCAACAGTGGTGCTGAGTGTGGATTTCCATTCGAAGTCGGGCGTAGTTATCTCGTTTACGCTTTCAGCAACCCGAAAAGCAACAAACTTCACGCCAGTATTTGCAGTCGCACGCGTCTGTTGTCCGACGCGAGCGAAGACCTTGAGTACCTTCAAAACCTGACTAGAGGCGAAGAAAGAGGAACGATATTGGGTAGTGTAAGCAGCGTTCGCAGCGTGAAATCCGAAGCCGCTTACCAACGGCCACAACCGCTGCAAAACGTTCGGGTTACTGTTGAAGGGATTAAAAACAGTTTCGATGTCCTAACCGATAATAAAGGAGAATACCGCTTGGCAGGCCTTTTCCCGGGCACCTACAAAGTGAGGATCACTCCTCCTGAAGGTCTTTGGGTAGCGCACGGGGAGCGCAAGGTAGAAATCCAAGACCGCGGCTGCGCATTCGTAAGCTTCTCGTTGCTACCGAAAACTTCGCTGAGCGGCAAAGTTCTGGATGAGAACGGCGAGCCAGCATCGAAGATAATGATCTACCTGGTACCGGCGGACCAGATTGGAGAGCGCTACCAAAAGGACTATCAGTTTTTTGAGACGGATGACAATGGTCGCTTCGAATTCAACGCAATTCCGCCAGGTGAATATTTTCTGGGAATCAGGCTTAACCGACCAGTGTCAATTTTCCATTATCCGCCAACCTTTTATCCAAACACACAAGACCTCTCGAAAGCCGAGGCAATTGCAATCCGCGAGGGGATTAGCTTGGAGGGCTACGACTTACAATTACCTGAAAAACTTAGGAGTCGAATGATCGAAGGCGTCGTCATTTGGCCAGATGGACGGGGAGTGAGCGACGCGCGCATGTGCGTTGAAGAGGTCGAGTTTGCAGAAGGATCGTCCTGCACTGGCGAGGGTCTGAAGGTGGAGGAAGACGGTCATTTCTCATTCGCAGGGTTGGAAGGCCTGCGATATCTTTTGCGCGCGCATGTCTCTTCTGGCAGTGGCCAGCGTCATGCCGAGCCCGTCGAAGTGCCTGCAAAGGGCAACATTGGTGGAATCAAACTTGTGCTTACCGAGCCGAACGGCAGTTGTGCTAAATGCGAGAACTGGAGGCGCAAGAAACAACTAAATCAGCCGTCGTCGCAGTAGATCGAGTGCGGCCTGAGACGCCCGCCAGCGGATCAGTTGACGATCACCCGGTAGCATCAACTTCCGGTGTTCCGTTTTAACTTCACTGGCGAGCGCGATGTAGACCAGCCCCACAGGTTTCTCATCCGTTCCGCCGCCAGGACCTGCAATACCTGTGACCGCAAGTCCAAAGTCTGTTGCCGCCCGTTTGCGAACTCCTTCGGCCATCGCTTCCGCAACGGGCGCGCTCACGGCTCCGTGTTCGAGCAACAGCATAGGCTCGACGCCCAGCGTTTTCGTCTTAGACTCATTTGAATAAGTCACTACACCCTCGATGAAAAACCGAGAGGAACCGGGAACATCCGTCAGCCGCTCGGCGATCAGCCCACCAGTGCAACTTTCCGCGACGGCAATCGTGTACCCGCCCACAGATAGTCGCAGACCGACAACCTCCTCCATTTGCTCGCCTCGAAAGGCAAAGATGGAGTGGCCTAACTCCGATTCGAGTTCGGCAGACACTTTGTCGAGGAGAGTTTCGGCATCGGCCTC
>DASSCG010000267.1:0-3370 GCA_035697925.1 Pyrinomonadaceae bacterium | reverse complement strand
AACTAACAGGCCTATTTCCTGAGCGTATGAATCTTTATCGAGTAACAGCTTAATGCGCTCTCGAGCAGTGAGCTTTCCCTGCTGGTGCTGTCGCTCAATCTTATCTGGTCCTCCGCCGAGGCGCAGTTTCGCCTCCAGTTCGTTCAACTCAGCCGTCAATTCTCTTAGGCGTCTATTGGGTTGTTTTGAAGCGAAGCTATTTGGGGACTCTTTGACTGAGTAATCGTTGGCGCTGCGTTTCACAGGTTAATGTTAACGGTAGTGATTTTAGATTGCCGCCCAAAGTAACATGAGGAGAGAGACTGTGACAATTGGCGGAGTTAAGTCTCAGCTTTGGGAGCGCGACGGCAAACAGAAAGTCGTCGTCGTTTGGGAATCGCTTCCTCCTGATGCTTCCAACGCGGTATCGCTTAATCGGACGGTGCGGGCTGATAATAAAAAGAAAGGCTCCCACATTCCTGCAGAAGCCTCTCCTGTCTATCCAATCCTAGCCGAAACGATCAATCGTGGTTACGGTCTCGGAGTGGCCTTGCTGTTTGCGTTCTGATTACCGTTGGTCGACCTAACGCCGGCAGTGTTCGCATTACCGTTATCATTGGTTAACACTGCTGTGTTCGACGAAACGGTCTTGCTGTTGGTGTTTGCCGGAATGTTCGCATTAGCGTCCACTACGCCTTCGCGTGGTGGATTGCCAGCAGCATTGCTGTTGTTGGCATTGGCGCTGCTATTGGTGTTTTCCGTCGCGCTGCACCCACCAAGGGCGATGGCGCTACCGAGCACCAATGCGAGCGCTAAATTGCGTTGCATCTTATTTTCTCTCCTCCACGTATTGGTCAATCAGCTTGAGTCCTGATGGACTAGCGATAAAGCGACTCCGCTTTGTTTGTGCGCCAGTCGTTCTCGAAGTAATCCGCGTCTTCAGTAGTGCGCGGATTCACACCCATGACGATACCGCCTTCTTTAATTCCTTTTTCGTAGTGTTTGGCATGCTCTTCTGGAATACCCGCACCCACCAGCGCGCCTACCAATCCACCCGTCAATGCACCTGCACCACCACCGGCTAAAGCCGCGGCGATAGGACCGGCGATCAGCAAACCAATTCCGGGCAGAGCCAGGGTCGTCCCGATGGCTGCAATTGCTGCCAACGTCGCGCCGACACCGCCGCCGATCGCGGCGCCTTTACCCGCACCTTCCCAAGCCTTGGAGCCGAGTTCAGTATCATCATCGGCAAAATGCTTTTTACGCGTGTCCTCCGACATCAGCAGATTGATGTCATCCTTGCCGTAGCCTCGATCGTTAAGACCACGATAGGCGCGTTCGGCGCTCTCCCGATCTCTAAATAGACCGGTCAACATTCGATTCTCGCGACCTTTCGCCGCTCCTGCTGATCCTTCGGTAACGGTGTCCTTGTTATATTCCGCCATTTGCTCGTTCTCCTTTTGTTCTTTAAGACAGTTATTTATGCGAGTACACAGCAACGCAGACGGACCTTACCGCCAGCCATAATTCTTTGTGCACTCAATTGATTCCCGCACTCAGGTTTCGCCTCTCCTCTGCAACGGTCATACCACTAAGCTAATACAAGCCGCGCCAGGCCACGACTTGGTTTCCTAATGCGTGTGGTATTGAATGCAAAATGCGCGACTTGTGAGAATTCAATAAGGTTTGCTGGCTTATTGAGTGTTTCAAGTGAGCACTACGTTATGAATCTACGAGCAACTCCCTGAAAGCGCTACGATCAAAAAAACCCGTGATTCTCTAGTCTCGGAGAGACCTAATACCGATTTTGATACAGATCAGGCTGTACTGAGTGGGGCGAGATCATGGTGTCTGCCGGTTGTCCTTACATTACTTCCGTCTCAAGAAGCGTTTTGGAACAAGCCTCAAGGTGTTATCGGTGAGGGTGTGGACCTCTCTCTAACTGCCTCCAGAGTGGCCCCAGATGCCCAAAATCCCTTTAATTTCAGGCAAAAGAGAAAACCGTTGAAGCTTCCCGCCAATATGTGTAATCTCTGATCTGCGGATTCTCACCTTGGCGTCCTGAGCGATATCCATCCGCGGCCCCTAAGTAAACTTTGACGGTAGGAGGGTCGCGATGAAGCGCTGCTCACAATGTGAATTTATTTACGAGGACGATCAGCATCTTTGCGACATGGATGGGCAGGAGCTCGTCTATGAGCCCACCCTACAAGCCCTACAAATAAACGCGCCAACGAAACAGACACCTGGACACGCTCGACGCTTCGCCCTCGCAGCCGTCCTGGCAATTTTCTTAGCCACACTTCTCTCAGTCGGCTATTCAGGATTCACCAGGGAATACGCACCGCAAAACACAAAGGCTCCGACTACGAACGTCCAAGCACCTCCCTTCACTCCTGAACAAAATCAAACTCCCGCCACGCCTGCTCCCGCCACGCCTGACGAGAGCCCAACGCCAAGTTCGAGTCATAATCCACGAACGGAGAAAGCGAGGCCGAGAACAACCGTCGCATCGCCAATCGCGCGCAATGCCCCTCGAGTTACGACTTCTGGTCAAGAATCCAGTTCGCCAGCTAAAACCAATCACAAGAAAGAATCTACAATCGGTGGCTTTCTAAAGAAGACAGGCAAGGTGTTGAAGCGCCCATTCAAGTTTTAGGCCCGACACAGCTGTGAGACCGGACTTTAACATCCCGGCTTTGAAGGTCGAGCTCCCCAGGAAGAAACGGGCGAAATTTTTGTATTCAGAAGCGAGGCCACGCCTCGCTTTTTTTCCAAGTAAGGTCTATCCTCCAGCCAGCTTTTCAATCTCACTCACGAAAGGATGCACCTCATGCTTCGCATCTCTAAAGCCTCACCTGTCTACGACGTCATGACCCGGAAACCAGATTGCCAGTCTTTCGAACCTGGAAACGACTAGCGCCCTGAGCTCGGGATGACCAATTCTCATCCGCAAGCGTGATCTGGCGGAGACGCCTTATTTCCAGCGCCGGTGCTTGGTAAATGCTAAGTGCTGGTATGAACAAATCGACTCTATCCCTCACGAAAGGACCTCACCATGAGCGAAATCAAACTAAACCTCACAGATGCTCAACGCACAATCAGCGGACCTATTCATGGCTCAGTAGCCGACGCTTGCGTTGCTGCACTCTCCGCAGAACCAGAAACGATCAAAGAACTCGAAGCAGCACTAGCTCGTTACCACAAGCCTGACGGTGATATAAGCCCCTTCGCGTGGTTTCGAATGGCTGACCACATAGATTTGGAACCTTGGGATGCGGGAATAGTTATTATCGATTTAGCCGGCCGCATCGTTGCTTCAGAATCCACCTACTCACGACCGTCGCGGGAAGGCGAAGTGCACTATCACGATGGTGTATGCGCCACCGAT
>DASSCG010000266.1:0-3191 GCA_035697925.1 Pyrinomonadaceae bacterium | reverse complement strand
GCTGTACTCGTAATCACACCATACTTCTATCGTTCAGCGATAACTCAAGAAGCCCTGTCGATCTACTTCAACGCTGTCGCTGATGCTAGCCCGCTCCCGGTGATTCTTTACAGCATGCCGGATCTAACTGGCATAAAGATCAAACCGGAAACCGTGGGTCAGCTGAGCGCTCACCCGAACATCATCGGAATCAAAGACAGTTCCGCAGACCTAGTCGAATTTCAAGAAACCGTAAATCTCGTACCTAAAGATTTCGCCGTCCTGGCTGGAAACGGAACCGTGCTGTCGAGCGCGCTTCAGATTGGAGCTAGAGGCGCCATTCTTGCTGTCGGGTGTGTTGCTGCACGGCAGTGTGTCGAGGTTTACCGTCTGGTTGAGGCTGGAGAAACTGTTAAAGCTGAGGCTCTGCAAGAAAAACTGACTCCGCTTGCGCTGGCAGTAACGACGCGTTACGGTATCGCCGGACTCAAAGCAGCGATGGAAATGGTCGGATTTAACGGAGGCGCAGTTCGTGCTCCGCTTCAACCAGCGAACTCGGCGGCCAAGGCTGAGATCTCAAAGCTACTTGATGAATTAGGAATCCGATCGCTTTCAGAGTCTGAAGCCAAAGGTTCACAGGGCGAGTTGGCAGGAGTAGTGAGAACGTGAGCGCAACGGAATCAGCTTGTTATAGCACACCTGAAGAATCAGGCTTGCGAGTCGAGACACTTTCTTTCGAACGCATCCCGCATCAATCGAGACTCTTTCTGGATTATCTTCGAGACCCAATTGCACTCCGTCAATTCTATCCGTCTGCGATCCGTTTTCATCATGAGTTGCCACAACGAGCGAACGAAGTACTCTCTGCATACACGACCGACCGCAATCTCCTCTGCGATGCGCTCGCCGAAATGAACGAGGGTTGGGGCGCCGGCCCTGAGACCTTGGCTAACATTGCTTTGTTGCGGGAAGCTGACTGTTTGGCGGTTGTCTCCGGCCAACAAGCAGGTTTGCTCACGGGACCCCTTTACACGATATACAAAGCGCTCTCGGCAGTTAAACTCGCCGGTTGTTTGCGACAGCGCAATACCAAAGCCGTACCGGTGTTCTGGATTGCGACCGAAGATCATGACTTTGCTGAAGTCTCGAAGGTGGAGTTCATTGGTAAGGATTGCCGCCTTGCGAACGTAAATATGCCTTTGGAGTTGCACCAAGAGGATCACCCTGTCGGACATGTCGTTCTGGACAACTCAATCAACCAAGTTGTAGACCAACTATTGGAATTGCTCCCCGTTTCCGAATTCACCGCCGACGTTGAAGCGCTGCTGCGAGATGCGTGGAAGCCGGGTCGCGGTTATGGCGAAGCTTTCGCCCGCATGATGACAGCGCTGATAGGTCAACACGGGCTCATCTTCCTGGATCCTATGGATGCCAGAATGAAACGCCTCGCGGCACCTCTTTATGCAAACGCGGTGGCCCGAGCGCAGGAGATTGCTAATGCGCTGGAGCTTCGGAGTCGTCAGTTGGAAGAGGCTGGTTACCACGCGCAGGTCCTCGCATCCTCAAACTCTTTTCCCCTTTTCTTACACGACAGCGAAGGGGCACGCCATGCGTTAACGCGCGCTGAGGACGGTAATTACAAAGTTAAAGTGCTCGATTCGGCCTATGGAGTCGATGAGCTCGCGAAGCTGGCAGCCGATAAGCCCGAACGCTTTAGCCCTAATGTAACTCTCCGAGCCGTCGTGCAAGATTATCTTTTGCCCACTGTCGCTTATTTAGGCGGGGCAGCCGAGATTGCTTACTTCGCTCAGACTGCTGAGGTCTATCGTGTGCTAGAGCGACCAGTTACACCCATCCTGTCGCGCTCGAGTCTGACGATGGTTGAACGACACACGAGCCGAGTGCTGGAGCGTTATGGACTGAGCCTGGCAGATCTTTTTGTCGGGCCTGAAAGAGTCCTTTCGCGGGTTGTGGAAGAGCATTTGGGCGCGGATACGGCTAAAAGCTTTACTGAAACCGAAGAGAATGTGAACCAGGACCTCGATCGGTTGAGGGAAAAACTACGTGCAGTTGATCCCACGCTAGCTGAAGCTCTTGAGACTGGCCGGAGGAAGATCAACTATCAACTAGAGGGCTTACGTTCACGTTTTTATCGCGCTCAGATGGCTCGCGATGAGGCAGCGCACCGGCAGCTGCAAAGAGCCTTCGAGCAACTCTATCCGGAAAAAGATTTGCAGGAACGTCACATCAATATTACTTCGTTGTTGGCTCGACATGGACGTTATGTCGTTGATTGGATCTATAACGCTATCAATCTTGGATCAAGCGAACATCAAATTGTGTATTTGTGATTTAGATTTGGATTTAGATTTGCGATTGCCGGAATAAGAATATTTTCAAGATGACAGAACCCGAATACCAAACTCTTCAATAATCGAAAATCGAAAATCAAAGATCCAACATCCAAAATGTCTAAGATCCGCCTCCTCCCAGATCACGTCTCCAACCAAATTGCCGCAGGAGAAGTTGTTGAACGTCCAGCCTCCGTCGCTAAGGAACTGGTTGAAAATGCCATCGATGCGCAAGCCACGCGTATCACGATTGACGTAGAGGGCGGAGGGCGTCGGCTTTTAAGAGTCGTGGACGATGGCGAGGGAATGGTGCGTGATGATGCGCTCTTAGCGTTCGAGCGTCATGCGACTTCCAAAATAAGTAGAGCGGAAGACCTGAACTCGATCGGCACCCTGGGATTTCGTGGTGAAGCATTAGCCTCTATTGCGTCAGTGGCGCGAGTTGAGTTGTTCACTAGAACTGAAGAGGCTTCAGCGGGAACCAGGGTGGTGATTGAGGGCGGTCGCATGCGCGATGTGAAAGATGCTGCGCATCCACGTGGTACTACGCTGTCAGTTCGCGATCTATTCTTTAATGTTCCGGCCCGTCGAAAATTCCTTCGTTCGGAAGCTACTGAGACTTTTCACCTCACAAACCTGGTTACCCATTACGCGCTGGCCCACCCGGAAATAGCTTTTAGCCTTACCAGTAATGGTCGGGAAGTGTTGCGGGTAGCTGCAGCCAAAGATCTCAGGGAGCGCGCCTACCAGATCTTTGGGGCTGAGTTTTTGGACAACCTGCTAGAAGTGAGTGGCGGACAAAAACACATTGCGTTGGTCACCGGGTACGTTTCTGCTCCTCGCGATCGTCGCACTTCGCGT
>DASSCG010000265.1:0-4242 GCA_035697925.1 Pyrinomonadaceae bacterium | reverse complement strand
CGCTCGCCTTCAAGGTCGCGGATAGGGCGACTCAAAACTTGCGAGAGGTACAACATTTACTGATTCACCTGCGGGGATTGAACTTACTAGAAAAGGAGGGAAAGGGGAAGATAGATTCACTCTCGGTGGCGACCGGATTCGAGTTCGAGTGCAACTTAGAATTTCGTCCCCGCTCCAGAGGAGCGGGATGTTTATTGTATTGGCGAAATCTTATTATCTCGCTCCGTAGGAGCGAAATGTAGGGATGGTGTGAGAACAACATTGCGCTCCTAGCGGAGCGTTCGTCGTTATAGATAGCAACTCAGTCTATAAACATTTCGCCCCACTGGGGCGAAGTCAACAGCCTTTGTTGCACTTCGAAGTTGAATCCGTCAACGACAATGCCCCCTTTTTCTTATTTTGGCGGCTTGCGAAAGTTGTATCTCAATAACACTCGGAGAGGTATCGGCGTGCCGTTCCTCATGGCCGGAAAGAAATGCAATTGACGTACGGTATCAATTGTAGATTCGTCTAGTCCAAAGCCCGCCCAACGAGACACTTCAACATTGCTTACTTCCCCTTTGCTATCGAGATCAACCAACACATCGACTACGGCTTCGACTTCCGCGCTCGCCGCGGTCTCTGGATATGCTGGTGTGAGACGCCGGAAAGGGCGTGGCAATCGAAGTCCTTCCTCATTAGCCGTCTTATCGTCATCTGGAGCTGACTCGATCAGCGGCACTCCCTTCTGAACAGCGATTTCTCGTTTGGCACGCTCGTCTACCTGTGCTTGTCGAATTGAGTTGAGAGTCTGGCTGCGAGAAGCGTGACTTGAAAGGTCATCAAGCAGCTGCTTCTCCGCGGCTGAGGCAGTGGATGCTTTGAAGCTTGGCCGCCGCCACATGAGCAGTCTTCCACTTCGCGCGCTCACCAGGAAGATTGACGCATACGACTCGAAATAAATAGGACCAGCGGACGGCGAACGACGCAAAGTTTGCGAATCACCAACGATGAAATAATCCGAGCCGAGGGCGGCCCCCAGACCGCGTGCTTCCTCCAGCGACATGTTCAGCGAGATGGTGTGGCCCGCGCCTTTAGCTGCCGCAGTGGCCTGATCACGATCCAAAATCTGAATCCGCGGCTCCGACTCCAGATTTTGCGCTAAGGTCTCGGATGAGAGGCTACCGATTTCCGAGTCGCCGAATCCCAGCACTGCGACAGGGACTCGACGGTCCTGTGTCCAGCCAAGATTAGGTACCTGGGTAATTAGTAAGTTGAGACAAAGAATCAGAAGAGAGAAGCTGGGCCGCATGTTTGATTACGGAGATCGCTAACTCCTTTTCCACAACTGCTGCGAGGGAACTCGCAGCGCTCGATTAAACTTGCTCGTAGCATTTTCCCAGGCGATAGTCGCGGTGAGCTCGATCACCGCGTCATCATCGTAGAAGCGGCGCACTCGCTCGAAAAGATTTTCGCTCACTTCCTGACCGGTGATGGTCATATGATCCGCATACTCTAAAGCCACACGTTCGGATTCCGTGTACAGAGGGCTGGTTGAATATTCGGGCAGGGCCTCGATCTTTTCGTCACTGATTCCGAGATCGCTACTCACGGCAGCGTTGATGTCCTGTCAAAACTCACAACGGTTTATGGCAGCTACTCGACGATTAATCAGTGAACGCAGTCCCGCATCTACCAGTCCCGAGGCGTCGATGCCGGTCCACATTGCCCGGACGCCACGGAATATCGTGGGCCGTCGGGCATATAGGAGATGATTGAGCAAAGGTGCTCCCCAGGTTTTCTGCTGCGCCTCCAAGACCTCACGTGAATAACGATCCGCCTTCTCGAGATCTATCCCGTCAATTCTTGCCATTGAGCAATCTCCAAGGTTTTGACTTTAGTAGGTTCGGATCAGCCTTAATTTCAGAATGTGAGCGCAGTTGTAGTAATTTTCGTTGGTGACAAAATTCGATGAGAGGGCTACTAATTTCCGACACCTTGTCCTCGCTGGCCTGCCATGGAACGTCCTTTAGGCGTGCGACTGTGGTAGAGGGTGTAAACTTCGCTCTTCACCTCCGCCGGGAAGCAAACCCGATGCAGTTCGTAACGCCGCTGTAGTCCCCTTGCCACATCACTTACTTCACTAATCTCTCGAATCTCGGGTCGCGCAAACCCGTCCTCAACATAGATGCGAGTTTTGGGTTCGGTGCCCTCGGCCGTGTAGTAGTTGTAATAAGGAACGTCCGTGGCGCGGTCCTCGATGAAGTAATATTCCGGGTCGAAACCTGCACGAGCTACGCATTGCCGAGCTGATGACAGGAACTCCGCCTGTTCCGAGTGCGGCATATCGAGGTCAATAGCTTTGAAGAGTCGCCGCCCGGTGAAACGGCAACTGAGATCCTTGAGTATGGGGTCTGTTGCTCGCTGCCACTGCTTAACGTGGAATAGGACATCCGAGTCGTCTACCTCAAGATGTTCGCTGACTGTGAGCGGCGCCTTTCGTAAAACCTTTTCAAAAGCAGTGTCAGCTGCATACCAAACAGACTCGCCCTGGTCCAGCAAGTTGAGCGCGCGTCGCAGAGTTGAGCGCAACACAGCTTCTGCGGATCTTAAGGTGCGGTGAAAATAAACCTGACGAAACATGTAGTATCGTGCTTGCAAATACTCCTCTACCGCATATAGCCCTCGCGCTCCGACATAGATCCGGTCTTTTTCCTCTTCAATAGCCAGGGCGTTAATAATCCATTCCAGATCGTAAATGCCGTACTTGGCGCCCGTCATCAAAGAATCGCGTAGCAGGTAATCCATACGATCTACGTCAAGCTGGGACGATACCAGTTGGCCAAGTGCAGCTGGCTGAAACTTACCTTCAATGATCGCAGCCACTTTTCCGGGCAACGCGGGCGAATGCGAATGCAGCAATCGTCCGATCTCAGTTTCATGACTAAGGACTACCTGGACAGTCCACTTCTCATGATGAAAACCCAAAACCTTCTCCATCACGTGGGAAAAAGATCCATGGCCCACGTCATGTAGCAAAGCAGCTGCGCGAGCTGCGGCACGGTCATCTGGATCGAACTGATACTTCTCACCCAACCGATCGAGCACTCGGGTCATCAGGTGGAAAGCGCCTAAGGAGTGAGTGAAGCGAGAATGCTCCGCACCCTGGTACGTATAGAGACCGAGTCCTAGTTGTTTGATGCGACGCAGCCTTTGGAACTCTGGCGCGTCGATTAACCGCATCATCAAATCACCTTCATCCGTGTCGGTACGCAAACGGATGATGTTGTGCACCGGATCTCTATAGATGCGTTCTGACATGATTAGCTTTAATACTCTTAAAGTTGTTCAGAGGCAACACAGCCATCTAATAGGTAAGGCTGTCGATTGATCTTTTCCGAAAGAGGTGACGTCACTGAAGGGGACTTTGCTGTCGGTCGGAATCAAGTATAACTCGCATCAACCTTTCCTCTTCGACTGACCTGCAACAACAGCCGTCGAACAGTTCTAAGATCGATGGACCATGGCCCATGTGGCTCAGTTGGATTACAGGTTCTAACCCTCGTTCGTGGCCACAAGATTTTGGAACTATGTCCGAAAGCTCGCAGCCTGGCTAAATCTGTATCTTCATTTTTTTGAATTCTCTTGCAGAAGCTGGATCATGTCCGGGCC
Source organism: Pyrinomonadaceae bacterium (assembly GCA_035697925.1). Classification (GTDB taxonomy): domain Bacteria; phylum Acidobacteriota; class Blastocatellia; order Pyrinomonadales; family Pyrinomonadaceae; genus PSRF01. The sequence continues at coordinate 591 of DASSCG010000265.1, read as the reverse complement.
AAAGCAGGCTCCCTTGCTAAACCAAATTTTCGCATAAACGTCACTCTATTCAGCAGGTTATAGGCCTCCAGTCTGTTTCCTGTGAACATCGATTCAAATGGGAATAGTAGTTGCTAAGTCCAGCCACGAGAGCATTATGAACTTCAACCTCTCCAAGACAAGATCGCTCCCCATGAAAGTTTTGAACACGTAAACAGGAGATTTGCTATGCCAAGTTTTCGTACGATCACACAGGTCTTTACAGTGCTGGCTATTGCACTTGGCTGTGTATTTTCTGCGCACGCTCAGGTGACTACCGGTAGTGTGCGCGGGGTTGTTACCGACCCTAACGGCGCGGTAGTGCCGAGTGCAAAGGTCACCCTTACCAAGAAATCGAACAATACCGTGCTGACCGCACAGAGTACTGGTGGCGGCACGTTCGAATTCAACAATCTATTAAGCGGCAACGACTATACTGTTACAGTCGAAGCTCCCAACTTCAAGACCCTGACGCTTACTGACGTCAGTGTGAATCTGAACCAGGTCACTGACCTGCCCGCTCAACTGACGCTGGGCGGTGTTGGTGAAACGGTTACTGTCACGTCGGCGGGC
>DASSCG010000264.1:0-6791 GCA_035697925.1 Pyrinomonadaceae bacterium | reverse complement strand
GGTTGGCGGGGTTGATACTCTCCATTTTGCTTTCGGTCTTAATCCGCTCACCGCCGATAACCAGTGGATATTCACGACCCAGCTCGCCTTGGACCTTGGCAATCGCATCGCGCATCGCCTGGGCATTCTCTTCTTTACTGAAATCAGTAAACGGTTCATTACGGAATTCTGTCGACATATCAAGCTCCTATGTGGTTTTGAGAATACTATCACAGTGAGACGCCCCACCCTTACGGCAGGACAACGCCTAAGTCCGGAGGAGTCGAATCTTGATCGTCAGGCCACCTAAGGAACAAAAAAGCGGCCGAACGCATGAGCGTGGCCGCCTGGATATGATTTTTCTCCCTACTGCTCCTGCCGCTGCTCCTTCTTCACTCCCACTTGCCTGCTTTTTGCAGCTTTCGAATCTTGCGCTTTACGAGTTCACGTTTCAATGGGCTCATCTTGTCGATGAAAACGATTCCGTCACAGTGATCAGTCTCGTGCAACATGCAGCGAGCGGTTAATTCAGTGTCATCCAGTTCAAACTCATTGCCGTTGATGTCCTGGGCTCGAACGACCGCCCGCAAACTACGCTCAACGGGAGTAAAGATTCCGGGAAATGATAAACAACCCTCTTCCCCATTTTGGTTACCTTCAACGTGCAAGACTTCGGGGTTGACCATCACAATACGTTGGTCCGGATCCTTGCCACCCGAACAATCCATGACAAAAAGCCTTTTGGACACGCCCACCTGCACGGCAGCGAGCCCAACCCCCGGGGCCGCATACATGGTCTCAAACATGTCGCCAATCAGTTTCTTGAGGTCGTCTCCGAACTCGGTCACCGGATCGCCAGGTGTATCGAGTATTGGATTCGGCCACGTAACTATGTCCAATAATGCCATTCTACTTCCCTGTTTTATCGGTAATGGACTCACGACTTCGAACTGCCTTCGATGTCGATATTACGACGAACGATGCATGATGCGCCAGCAAGCCCATTGGCAGGATTGGATATCAGTATCCACGCAATTGCTCGCGATAGCCTTCAAAGTTACGCTTCATTTCGCCCATGCTGTCACCGCCGAACTTTTCGCGCATTGCGGCGCCCAGGATCAAGGCCACCATTGATTCAGCAACTACACCCGCAGCGGGTACAGCGGTGATGTCCGACCGTTCAAATCCAGCCGGCTCATCTTGCTTCGTATCGATGTCGACAGACCTGAGGGGGCGCCGCAAGGTGGAAAGCGGTTTCATGTGCCCACGTATGCGCACCTCCTCGCCGTTCGTGACTCCACCCTCCAACCCACCGGCCCGGTTGGTCTCGCGAATGAATTTCTTTGTTTCGTTGTTGTAGGCAATCTCGTCGTGAATCTCTGAACCGGGAAGACCGCTGGCTTCAGCGCCGGCTCCTATTGCTACCGCTTTTACGGCTGGAATGGACATGACTGCCTGGGCCAAACGCCCGTCCAGCTTCGAGTCCCATGTCGTGTGCGATCCCAGGCCAGGAAGAAGACCTCGCGCGATAACTTCAAAGATTCCACCTAAGGTATCGCCGGCCTCCCGTCGTTCATCAATTGCTTTGATCATTTGCTGCTGCACGGTCGAATCCGCACAACGCAAAGGTGCATCCTCAGGAATACCCGCTACCTGGTCCCACGTAAACTCCAGAGGTTGGTCGGGAATCCCACCTAGTTGGATCACATGGCTCCGAATCTCCGCTCCAAACGCAGCCAGGAATTGCTTTGCCAGCGCACCGCAAGCGACGCGTGCAGCTGTTTCGCGAGCGGAGGCCCTCTCAAGGACGTTTCTGAGATCGCGGGCGCCAAACTTCTGTCCACCGGCCAGGTCGGCATGACCCGGGCGTGGTCGTTTCAAACGACGTGATTTGTCCGGATCAATCTCCTTCGGCTCAACCGCCATGACTTCCGTCCAGTTTTGCCAGTCCTGATTTACGATCATTATTGCCAGAGGCGAACCTAACGTCAGGCCGTGTCGCACTCCGCTCAGAATTTCAACCTCATCCTGCTCGATCTTCATGCGGCCACCACGGCCATATCCCCACTGGCGTCGCTTAAGCTCGTGATTGATTGACCCAACATCAACAGGCATACCTGCTGGAAGACCTTCTACAATCGCCACCAAACCGCGGCCATGGGATTCTCCGGCTGTTGTGAATTTGAGCATGGGTGGGTGGTTGTCGGTGGTCAGTTTTCAGTTGTTGGTAGTTCGTGTCGGTGAACTGTGATCTTTCCTTGTCCCTGTAAGGGACGGATTCAATAGCCGGGGGCAGCGCCCCCCGGGCGATCCGTAGTGCCCTCCCGACCCTGTAAGGGTCGACCTATCCGCAGGCGCGTAACGCACCCCCAATTCTTAAGGCCCGTTTCCGGTCCGTTGCGGTTCGACCCTTTCAGGGTCGTTAAGGCTGCTTCATTTACCCGGGGGCGTTGCCCCCGGCTATTAAATTCGTCCCTTTCAGGGACAAGAAACAGATCAAAGATCGACAGACCGAACGAACCACTGACCACTTACAACTGACAACTGACCATTCCCTAAGTCAACTGCAATTCCCGGTCACGAAGGTATTTGATCCGATCGCGCAGCTCTGCGGCCTTCTCGAACTCGAAACGCTTCGCCGAGGCGCGCATCTCACCCTCCAGTCGCGCGATTGTGGCCTCAATATTTTGCGCCGTGTACTCCTCGATTTCTTCAAGTTCGAGGGGGACTTTAAAGTAATCTGCCTCCGATGCCGTGATCAGAGTCGATTCAATAGGCTTGACGATCGTCTTCGGAGTGATCCCCTGCTCCCGATTGTAAACCAACTGTATTTCTCGCCGGCGACGAGTTTCATCCAAAGCACGCTTCATGGAATCGGTCACTCGGTCGGCGTACAGAATTGCCTTGCCCTCCGAATTGCGAGCAGCTCTTCCAATGGTCTGAATCAATGACTGCTCGGAGCGTAAAAAGCCTTCTTTGTCGGCATCGAGGATTGCGACTAATGAAACCTCAGGCAGATCCAACCCCTCGCGCAACAGGTTGATTCCAACCAGAACGTCGAACTCGCCACGACGCAGGTCGCGCAAGATCTTAATACGCTCGAGCGTTTCTATATCCGAATGAAGGTAGCGGACTCTGACATCAACCTCCGTGAAATACTCAGTCAAATCCTCCGCCATTCGTTTTGTCAGTGTCGTCACGAGCACTCGCTCATTTCGTTCGGCGCGGCGGCGACATTCCTCCAACAAATGATCTATCTGCCCTTTGACTGGATGAATCTCAACCACCGGATCCATCAAACCTGTGGGACGAATAATTTGTTCGACCACCTCACCGCCTGACTTAGTCAATTCATAAGGTCCAGGGGTGGCGGAGACATAGATTGTCTGTCCGATGCGGGCTTCAAATTCTTCGAAATTTAAAGGGCGGTTGTCGAGGGCCGAAGGTAAACGAAACCCGTACTCTACTAAGGTTCGCTTTCTTGACTGGTCGCCTTCGAACATTCCTCTGACTTGAGGGACTGATTGATGCGACTCGTCAATTATCATCATTGTGTCTCGCGGCAGATAATCAAGAAGAGTAGGTGGCGGGTCACCAGGCTTCTTGCCGGTTAAGTGTCGTGAGTAATTCTCAATACCGCGGCAGAAACCCATCTCTTTAATTAATTCGAGATCAAACATCGTGCGCTGATGAAGCCGCTGCGCTTCGACCAGTTTGCCTTCGGCGATCAGCTTCGGTTCCCACCACTCTAACTCTTGGCGGATTGTCTTAATCGCCCGCCTAATCGTGCTCTTAGGCATGACATAGTGACTCTTTGGATAGATCGGAATGCGCGACGTATGCCTTTGCACTACCTCGCCAAGGAGTGGATCAATACTGGAAATCGAATCGATTTCGTCGCCCCACAACTCAATTCTAAGCGCCTGATCCTGATAACTGGGGAAAACTTCAACCACGTCCCCACGCACTCGAAATGTGCCTCGTTGGAAGTTTATGTCTGAGCGCTCATACTGCAGCTCGACCAACCTCTGCAACAGCAATTCTCGCGCGATCCGAGCTCCCGGCTCTAGAAAAAGCAACATTCCATAGTACGCATCCGGATCGCCTAAACCGTAAATGCATGAGACGCTGGCGACCACGATTACATCGCGCCGCTCAAAAAGTGCGCGGGTCGCCGACATTCGCAAACGATCTATTTCATCATTGATCGTTGCCTCTTTCTCAATATAAACATCGGAGGCCGGCACATAGGCCTCGGGTTGGTAGTAGTCGTAATAAGAAACAAAGTATTCGACGGCATTTTCGGGAAAGAGCGATTTAAACTCCTGGTAGAGTTGCGCCGCCAGTGTCTTGTTATGAGCCAACACAAGAGCCGGTCGCTGCGTTCTTTGAATCACACTGGCTATAGTAAAAGTCTTGCCGCTTCCGGTTATACCAAGAAGCACCTGATCTTTTGCGCCATCTGCCAAGCCACGTATGAGGGCGTCGATTGCTTGGGGCTGGTCACCCTTGGGCCGATATTCTGATTGCAATTTGAAAGGCATGCGAGCAGGAATAGTAAATCGTTAATCGTGAATAGACAAAAGCCCCTACACGCAAACATTAGTCATCTCGCAAAAATAAAAATCGTGAATGGATGACTGCTGTCCATTCACGATTCTGGTAATAGGAACTACGTTTATGAGGCTCAGGCTGCAGAATGCGCACTCTCTTCCGCCTGGCTGCTAATCTGGTAGATAGCTTCCATAACCGCTGCGCGCACTTCCGACGGGAGTGAACCACGAACCGCTAGCTGCCTGAACTCTGGAAGGATTCCGGGCTGTCCGCTAAGGGCCAGGAGTTTTACAACTGCCAGGCGAACCTCAATGCTTGGGTGGTCTTCAATGGCCTTCATCAGGGGTTCGACCTCTCCGGCTTTCGCCATTAAGAACAGGAGCGAAAATGCGTCGTACGTTTTTTCTCTACTATCGCCTGTCAAGTTGCTAATAGCTTCGCTGGCCAAGCCTGAAGTCGCGAGGGCTGAGCCAATTTTATGTCGTCGCTCTGCCGACCCTTCGCGCAGTGCCCGCGTGAAGGCAGCAGCGCGATCAGGCTGCACGTTGTAAAGTGCCAGGGCTGCTGCGTTCCGAACCTCCTCAGATTCATCATCAAAGGCTCGGGACATAAAACTGAAAAAATCCTCGCCACCAATTGCGGCGAGCTCGGCCAGAGCCAAGGCCCGTTCATGGGATTCGTTACTGTTTAGTTTTCGGAAAAGTTCCGACGGGATGCTCGACTCTTGCCCGGATTCCGTTCCTCGATTATCTGACGACGGGAGTTCTGCTGTTGAAACTGGAGGGACAGAGGTCTCATCATTATTTGTAAAAACCGTGTCTGCCTGGGCTACTTCTCGTTCCTCTTCCGGGTGCTTTTCAGCCTCGGTACTCTCCTGGCGCGGTGTCTCTTCCGAGCTTAACCAGGTTGCCTCTTCTTCCTGAGAGCGAGGTTGCTCCTCTCGCAAACGTGCTTCCGCGTCCGCTCTGCGGCGAGTCTCAGCCTCAATGCGCCGATGCTGTTCAAGCTCTGCTTGTCGCAACACTTCTATTTCAGCTCGGATTCGTTGTTCCTGTGCAGCTCGCTGTCGCGCCTGTTCCTCAGCCTGCTTTTTCATCGCATCTAACACGGTGAGTCGCTGCTCTCGCTCTTCTGCTTTGAAAAGGTGGAGTTCTTCGACGCGCCGGCGCTCGTTCTCTGCCCGGTCTCTAGATTCCTCAAACCGGGATTTCTCTTCTTGAGCATGAAGTTCGGTCTGAGCCTCGAGTTTCACTCTCTCTTCCTCGGCGAGGCGGCGCCTTTCTTCTTCTTTACGCACTTGCTCCTGGGCTAACAGACGAGTCTCCCTCTCTACTCTTCTTCGTGCTTCTTCGACTTCAGCCCGACGCCGAGTCAGCTCAATGGCAGCTTGCATCAAAGCGTCTTGTTCCAGTTTGAGCCTCTCCTCAGTCGCACGACGGCGAGCTTCAACCTCAGTTTGCGATTGTTGCTCTTCAGCTCGACGACGAGCCTCTTCTGCCAGTCTCTGCCGATTTTCCTCTTCGGCGCGACGACGTGCTTCCTCTTCCGCAACACGAGCGGCCTTAGCTTGCGCACGTCGGCGCGCGAGTTCTTCGGCAGCTCGTCTCAATGTCTCAGCTTCCATCCGGAAGCGGGCGTCTTCTTCGGCGCGCTGAATTTCTTCGGCTTGTGACCTTGCAAGGATTTCAGGTTCAGCCCTAAGTCGTGCTTCCTCCTCGACACTATCGCGAGTTTGTTCTTCGGCGCGGCGGCTTTCTGCTTCCGGCAATCGAGCCTCAGCTTGTTCTCGGAGTCGCTCCTCAGCTTCGGCCCGCTCACGTTCCTCGTCCCCAGCTTTCATTTGGGCTTCCTCCTCGGCACGTCGGGCTTCTTCCATCAATCGGGCCTCGGTTGCAACCCGTTCGCGCTCCTCATTCTCAGTTCCCCCCTGATCTTCCTCTTCGGCAAGACGAGTTTCTTCTTCTTCTCTTAGTCGGGCTTCGGCTTCAGACGTCTCACGCTCCTCATTGTTGGTTGGGTTATCTGAGGGCGGCTTTTCTGCGATCAAGAGGTTGACCTGCGATTGGTGCAAGACGCTCTCCGTGCGTTGGGTCTCAATCGTTGCTTGTGTTGCGATTTCCGCTGGGCTTCCAACAGTCACGTCGGGCGTCGGAGGGTAAAACACGACGGGTTCGGCATTCGCGGCCTTCGACGATTGCAAGTCCGATTCCTCTGAGTCGGCGAGATTGATGGGATGTGACCGGGAGCGCCGGTATAAC
>DASSCG010000263.1:0-3413 GCA_035697925.1 Pyrinomonadaceae bacterium | reverse complement strand
GAACGAGGTAAAGCCAAAGCCTACTGCGGCGCCATGGATTTCCGACGAGGTTTCGAATTCGATCTTAACCTCGAGCGGCTCGCCGTGCAGGATTAGGTCCCCCCCGTTGAATTGAATCCTCATCAGTCTCATTCGCTCGCCAAAGCCAGGGTACCGTTGCATGTGAGACAGATCGATAGACGAGCCTGAGCTGCATGATGTCGATCGAAGATACTGATCGATGATTTGCAGTGCTGGTCCTTGGTCAACTATTCGTCCCTCCTCCAACCAGATTCCTCGACTGCATAAATTGCGAATCGCGCCCATGTTGTGGCTGACGAACAGAACGGTGCGGCCGCCTTGGGCCACTTCACCGATCTTACCGAGACATTTCTTCTGGAATTGAGCATCGCCGACGGCTAGCACCTCATCAACGAGAAGAATCTCCGGCTCAAGGTGGGCTGCCACGGCAAAAGCGAGGCGGACATACATGCCGCTTGAGTAGCGTTTCACCGGAGTGTCGATAAACTTCTCGACCTCAGCGAAAGCGATAATCTCGTCGAACTTTCTTTCGACTTCAGTCTTCCGCATTCCCAGGATGGCGGCATTGAGATAGATGTTCTCCCGACCGGTTAGTTCAGGATGAAAGCCTGTTCCCACCTCTAACAAAGAGCCTACTCGCCCGTGAATTTGGGCTTCGCCGCGGGTTGGTTTTGTAATGCGGGAAAGGATTTTAAGGAGAGTGCTCTTCCCTGCACCGTTGCGGCCGATGATCCCAACCACTTCGCCTCGCTTAACTTCAAACGAGACATCGTCGAGCGCCCAGAAATCTTGGATTTCGGATTTCGGATTTCGGATTGAAGAGAGGTGGCCGTTGCCGTTGCGAACAGCGGAGCGCAGTCGACGAAAGGGCGCCGCGGCGGCGTCCGTGATGACATCGCGGAGAGCCTTGTAAGACTCGCGCTCACCAATCCGGTATTGCTTGCTTAACCCTTCGCAGCGAATGGCGATGTCAGTCATAAACATTTCGGAATTCGGATTTCGAATTGCGGATTTAAGAACTAGAGTAGTCGCGGATTCGCGCGGATTACGCGAATCTGAATTCTTTGGGGAAAGCGGCGTATCTTCACGTGACCTGCTGATCTTCCCTTACCTAGTTCACTTATCTATTTCGGATCCGCGTTTGCTCCGCGTAAATCCGCGGCTGAAATTCTTCAGGCGAAAATTCGAAATCCGCAATTCGCAATTCGAAATTCAAACCACGTCTGCGAACTCTTGTTCCATTCGGCGGAAGTAGTAAAGACCGCCGATGAGGAGTACAACGACAACCGCCACAGACACTGCCAGCACTGCTCCCGGAGGTTCGGATTTTCCCAGCAGCGCCCAACGAAATCCTTCCACCACTCCAACCATCGGGTTCAAACCGTAGAGTGGTCTCCATCGCTCGGGCACGAGCGAGCTTGAATAGGCCACAGGCGTGGCGAACAGCCAAAATTGGATCAGAAAGCCCATGGTGTGACGCACATCCCGGTATTGCACGTTGAGCGCTGAGAGCCACAGACCAACGCCAAGAGCCGTTATGACCGCGAGCAAAATGAAGCCTGGAAGCGTAACAATGGCCCACGTAGGTGCCACGCCGTAATACAACATCATCAACAGCAGGATTACAAAAGCTATTGCGAAGTCGACCAGGCCTCCAAGCACAGCCGCAATAGGAACTACCAGCCGGGGAAAATAAACTTTGGTAAGCAGACGCTCATTTGCTACCAAACTGTTACTGGATTCCGACAGAGCGTGAGCGAAAAGCTGCCAGGGTAGCAGCGCACAAAGTGTGAAGATGGGATAAGGAACACCGTCCGACGGCAGTCTTGCGAGATACCCGAAAAACAAACTGAAAACAGCCATCATCATCAATGGTTGAAGGATGGCCCACGCTGCGCCTAGCGCCGTTTGTTTGTACCGGACCTTGACGTCTCGCCAAATCAAAAAATAAAGCAGCTCGCGATATTCCCAGAGTTCTGTAAGACCTACCGAAGCCCATCTTCCCGCAGGTCTGATAGAGAAGACTGGTAACGAACCCGGGGATAAGTTCGGAGTAGTACTGCTGTCAACCCGTTCGCTTAACATCTCAGTGAGACAAATTTGCAGGTTAGGAAGGGTGGTTTACTCCCGCCGACTTTTCATGCCCCACAAGCGGGGGTAAACCACCCTTCCTAACCTGCGAATTTTGGTAGCTTCTTCAGATTTGCTGAAGAAATGATCAATGGACGCTTTAAAGATATCACCCGCTTACCTTCCCGCTACGGCTTTCTCGTCCACGTCCTGGTCGTAATATCTCTTACTGTAATAGCGCTGATAGTAATAGTAGTCGTGGGACTGTAGGTTTATGTTGTTGAGCACCACACCGAATATCTTGGCACCAACGTCCTGGAGCAATTGACGCGACCGCTTAACGATGTGTCGTGAGCTTTTGCCGCCGTGGACCACCAACAACACTCCATCAACCATAGATGAGATCAACACACCATCTGTAAACGAACTTATCGGAGGAGAATCCACCACCACGTGAGTAAAGTTTGTCTGTAGAACGGCGAGGAGTCGCCGCATTTGTTCGGATCCAAGTAACTCTGCGGGGTTAGGAGGAATTGGACCCGAGGTTAACAAATGCAGGCTGGTGCCGGGATCCTTTTCTATCATCGCCAGAATTCCGGCTTCAGACAGGTCGCTCGAGAGAATAGAACTTAAACCGGGCCGATCGCTGAGATTGAAGATCGATCGCAGTCGTGGTCGTCTCATGTCAGCGTCGATAATCACCACGCTGGCGCCAGTTTGGGCAAGACTAATTGCGGTGTTCACTGCTGTGGTGGTTTTACCCTCTCCCGGCAGACTGGAGGTTATGAGCAAAGATCTGGGCGCCCTGCCGGCTGTGGAAAGGAGCACCGAAGTACGCAGGTGACGATACGACTCGGCAATCGGCGAACGACTATCAACATTCATCAAGAGTTCCGGATTCGCCGCCGGGTTGCCATTGCGCTTTTGTAAAGCTCCCGGTCCGCCAAGCAGGCGTGGCCGCGAGCTGGTTCCCACGGATGGAATAATCGCCAGCGCTGGAAGGTGTAGTAGTCGTTCTACCTCATCAGTGGAATGGACAGTGTCGTCCAGGTACTCGAGAAAGAGCGCGAACCCTACGCCGAGCCCGATCGAAAGGAAGAGTGCGATGAAGACGGTTCTCATGCGGTTTGGCCCAATGGGGCTGTCGGGTGCAATCGCGTAGTCAATGATCGAGATGTTGTTCGGCTTTCCAGCCATAACTACATCGTTCTCTTTTGAACGCTGTAACAAGTTCGCTAGCAGACTCTTGTTGGTTTCAATCTCCTGCTGAATTATTCGGTAGTTGATGGCCGCTTCATTTTGCGTCAAGGTTTCTGATCGCT
>DASSCG010000262.1:0-7485 GCA_035697925.1 Pyrinomonadaceae bacterium | reverse complement strand
TGATAGGGCGCTCGGTATTTTCGCGGAGCGTGAGGCAGGGAATGCCTAGCACTGTGGTCTCTTCCTGAAGTCCGCCTGAGTCCGTCAAAACCAGGCGCGACTGGCTATAAAGACCCAGAAAATCGAGGTAGCCCAACGGTTCGACTAATCGCAAACCCTTCGCTTTTTTTATCCGGTCGCCGAAGCCAAATTCCGAAATAGTCTTTCGAGTCCTGGGGTGAACCGGAAACACTATAGGCAAGCGGTCGCTAATCTCTTCAAGAGCACTGACTATCCTTCCCAGGGTTTCTGCGTCATCCACATTCGATGGACGGTGTAGTGTCAGCACGGCATATTCCTGATCGGAGACTCCCAGATCGCGCCTGACGTCAGACTCTTTTGCGCGGGCGAGGTGTTTGAAGAGTGAATCGATCATAACATTGCCAACAAAGCGAATTCGCTCATCAGCAACTCCTTCAGCCCGAAGGTTCTCGCCGGCATCTTCGGAGGGTGTAAACAGCAGCTGAGCGATCTGGTCCGTTAACAACCGGTTAATCTCCTCAGGCATTGTTCGATCGCGGCTGCGTAAACCAGCCTCTACGTGACCGACTCTCACTCCCAATTTCGCGCAAACCAGTGCGCATGCGAGTGTCGAATTCACATCCCCTACAACCAACACCCAATCTGGTTTGTTCTCCAACACAACTGGCTCAAACCGCTCCATCACCGCGGCTGTTTGCACAGCGTGAGATGCTGAACCCACTTTCAGATGAATGTTCGGCTGAGGGATCTCGAGCTCGCTGAAGAAGGTGTCCGACATCATCGAGTCGTAATGCTGTCCGGTATGAACAACGAGCGGCGCAAACTCCTGTTTACGCCGCTTCATGGCTTCCACAATCGGGGCGACCTTCATGAAATTGGGTCGAGCCCCTACAACGTTAATTACTTTGAGCATATATTTGTTGGGGCGGCTCTCCGTGGCCGCCCCAGTTACTCAGAAGGATAGTACCGATTAAGCGGAGCGCCCGCGGAGGGCCGCCGCTACATTCTTACAACCTGATTATCCGCGCCGAACTGCCGCGCCTTACCTCACCATTCAAGGCATTCCTGGTATCAACGATCAGCGGAGCCAACTGACAAACACGGCCGTACTCGATCTCACTATGGTCGGTTACAATCACGAGGCAGTCGGCCGCTCGTAGTGCTTCATCGGTCAAGGGTTCCGAAGCGAGCGGCTCACCACTTCCCTCAGTGTGTGCATCATCGAAGCGTATCTCCTTCACGAATGGATCGTGGTAATGCACGTCCGCTCCCTTGGCACGAAGTCGATCAATGATTGAGAGCGCAGGGCTTTCTCGCACATCGTCGATGTCCTTCTTGTAAGCGACTCCAAGCAACAAGATGCGCGAACCGTTCATTGCTTTGCGAGCGTCGTTTAGTCCATCCGAGACCAACTGCACAACGTGATCCGGCATTCGTGAGTTGACCTCTTCCGCAAGGCCAATGAAACGCGAGTCGAAACCGTGCTGTCGCGCCTTCCAGGAAAGATAGTGCGGATCCAGAGGGATGCAGTGGCCGCCAATCCCCGGACCCGGATAGAACGGCATGAAGCCAAAAGGCTTCGTAGCCGCCGCGCGGATCACTTCCCACGTGTCAATATTAAGCGCATAGCAGAGCCGGGCCATCTCGTTAGCCATTCCGATGTTTACGGCGCGAAATGTGTTTTCAAGAAGTTTTGCGGTTTCAGCAACACGTGCTGAACTCACAGAGTAAACGTCCCTAACAATTTGCGAATAGAGAATTGTCGCGACTTCGGTGGAATCGGGTGTAACTCCGCCGACCACCTTGGGAATGTTATGTGTCTGAAATTGTGGGTTGCCCGGGTCGACTCGCTCTGGGGAAAAGGCGAGCAGAAAGTCTTCATCGAGTTTCAAGCCTGTCTCTTCAAACATCGGCAGTAGTACTTCGTCCGTCGTTCCCGGATAGGTGGTTGACTCGAGGATGATCAACTGTCCCCGGCGCAAACGCTTCTGGATCTCTTCGGCCGCCGACAGGATATAGGAGACATCGGGCTCTTTGGTTTTGCGGAGTGGGGTCGGGACACAAATGATCAGCGCATCACAGTTTCCCAGATGATTGAAATCAGTCGTGGCAGTCAGATGTTGACTGTCGACCAGTCGCTTGACGAGCTCAGAAGACACGTCACCGATGTAAGACCGGCCGGAATTTATTTGTGAGGCCTTGTTCTCATCGACTTCAAAACCCGTCGCCTTGAATCCTTTGCCGGCAAATTCAACCAGCAATGGCAGGCCAACGTAACCGAGGCCGATTACTCCCACTTGCGCACGTTTTTCGGTAATTAAGGCAGTTAATTGTTTCTTGATCATCTAAGGGGTTCTTCTCACTTATGCGAGAGGGATCGGTAGGATCGCTCAAGTTTACAAGCCACCCTAGACTAGGTGAGCCTCGCGCACAGTGTCAAGGCAAGGGTTTTTTGCCAGTGGTGCATTTTGAATTTAACGCCGAAGGCGTTGGCTAATTCCAGCCCAGGCCGAGGTCCCCACGCGGGCAGCCCGCGTGGGGTAGAAGTGTTTGCTTTGAAACCCTGGGAATAAGATGCCCGTTTGTTTTGTCGCAGCTCTGAAGGAGGTGCGACGGTCTTCTGGTTATCGCGACGCAACCCTTTCAGGGTTTGCGTCTTCTGTAAATGGGACTCGTCCTAGGGTTGCCAAAGCGCAAATCTGGGCTGGAATTAGCGAACGCTTTCAGCGTTACACTCAAACTGCACCAGCACTGTTTTTTGGGTAGTTGTATCGGAGGCTAATGCGACGATCCACTAAATCACACGAAATATCACTAAACATTTCGTGTTACTTCGCGTGGTTCGTGGATCGTCTCCAGCATGACTGCAAAAACAAACCGGAAACCATTATCCCCGGTTTCCGGTTTATGTCGGTGAATGAGTTCTTCAAAACTACTTATTCTTTATATCTCCAGGAGGAATAGGCTTGCCGTCCGCATCGTAAACCTCGACCTTGCCGTACTTGGTCAGAACGTCGCGGGCTTTTGACGCATCACCCACAGCCACCACCTGAAGGTGGTCGAGATCGATGTACCTTTGGGCGATGCTCTTGATGTCATTCGAAGTAACAGCTGCGACTTTTTGTGGATATGTATCCCAGTAGTCAGCGGGCAGGTCGTAAAGCTTTTGCGTTACCACGTTCTGAAGAAGTGATTGCGGTTGTTCCAGTGACAGTGCAAAGCTTCCAATGATGGCGCGCTTGGCGCTCTCCAGTTCTTCGGCGGATACAGTCTCATCACGTAAACGCTTCAGCTCAAACATGAATTCTTTCATTGCACCTTCAGTGACATCTGTTCTGACTTCCGAACTCGACACCCAGGTGCCTCGAAACTTGGTGCCACCAAAGTTACTGTAAGCGCCGTAGGTGTATCCCTTGTCCTCGCGCAGATTCAGAAACAAACGCGCTGCCGGCCCGCCACCAAGGATCTTGTCCGCCAGTAGCAAGGAAAAATAATCCGGGCTGGTGCGTTCAATTCCGAGTGTGCCCAGCTGTAAGACAGTCTGAACCGAACCCGGTCGATCGATGAGAAGAATTCGCGAACCCGCCTGCGCTGGAGCCGCAGGTATCGTGGTCTCAGGCACGTCAGCTTTCTGCCAGTCGCCAAATGCCTTCTCAATCTTCGGCATCAGTTCCTTCAGAGTTACATCTCCAACGATCGCGAGAATTGCATTGTTGGGTCGGTAGTTAGCTGAGTGGAAATCAGCGAGATCCTTTGAAGTCAGTTTTTTAATCGACTCAGCTGGCGGCGCCACCAGTGCCCCAGGATGATCGCCATAAATGGCACGGCTAAATTGCTCCTGGGCCAGGAATTGTGGACTTGAACGTTGCACCTGCAGCTGGGCTAAGGCCCTGGTCTTGAACTTTTCAACTTCAGCGGCTGGAAAGTTGGGGTTGCGGATCACGTCCGCCATGATGTCAAAGGTTTGATCCAGGTTCTCGACCAGGCCTGAGGCGGTAACCGTGCTGGTAGTGTTCGAAAGACCGGAACCAGACGTCAGGGTTGCCCCCATGGAGTCGATTTGTTCGGCTATGTCTTTGCTGCTGCGCTTGGTAGTGCCTTCACGTATAAGACTGGCCGTGAAAGAAGCGAGTCCGCGGAAATCCGGTTTGTCGGTCAACCCGCCGCTCAAAATCACCATCTGGGCCGTAAACGTGGGCACCTTGGGATTCTCGAGCAGGATCACACTCAGGCCATTCGGAAGCTTAGCTTCCTTTGCCTTCGGCAGTTTCACTTTCAAGACATTCTTGTTGACTGGCGCTTTACCTTTGATCACGGCGCCTTTAGACGACTGCGCTTGAGTTGCGCCACCTTGAGCTTGAACTGGACTCCCTCCAAATGCGATCGACGCGATTAGAGCAACATTTGCGGCAAGCGCCATTTTCTTTTTCTTCATTGTGAGTGCTTTCATTATTAACTCCTTTTTACTGACCGCTTGCGGATGCTGTCGGCCGAGCCTTTGCTTTTGGCATGGTGATAACTACTGTGCGGTTGGTGTCACGCAAATACTTGTTGGCAACCCGCTGCACGTCTTCTTTCGTTACGGCCGAAACTTTGTCGAGGCGCGTATTTAACAACCCCGGGTCGTTGTAATAGACCGCATATTGGCTAAGCGTGATGGCTCGCGACAGTGAGCTCTGTAACCCGTTAATAATTCCGCGGCGCGTGTTATTTTTAGCTTTTTGCAACTCCCAGTCGGCGATGGGCTCCTTTTTCAGACGCTCGATCTCCTCGTAGATCACATTCTCGACGTCGTCGGTAGTTGCCCCCGGTCTTAAGGTCGCCGAAACGTACAAAGCGCCCAAGCCACGCTTCTCGTCCATGAAGCCCCCGATATTTGTAGCCACTTCTTTCTCTTTAACCAGCTTCTGGTACAAACGTGAGCTCTGCCCTCCTTGAAGTGTGGCCGAGAGAACTTGAAGCGCGTAGAAATCAGGAGTGTTTCCGGCAACTGCCTTGTACGCGAGATCAACTCGTGGAGCGCGCGCTAGCATGTCATCGACCGTAGCGCGTCGTTCCTTTGTCTGGTCCGGCTCTGTCATGTCGACCTTAGGGGGATCTGGCTGGCGTGGAATGCTCTCAAAGCTCTTGGCAATTTTCGCCAACGCCTCCTTGGTGTCGAAGTCGCCAACTAAAGCGAGGACAGCATTATTAGGAGCGTAATAAGTCTTGAAGAACTCGGCGACGTCTTCCACGCTCGCGGCATTCAAATCTTCCATTGAGCCGATGACCGAGTGCTTGTAAGCAAAATTGTCATAGATGAGTTCCTGCTGAATTTCACCACTCTTGCCATACGGCTGGTTGTCGAGTCCACGACGGCGCTCTTCTTGTACAGCATTGCGCTGGTTGTCGAGGTTCTCTTTAGTGATTGCCAGGCTGCGCATCCGGTCGGCTTCCAGGAACAGCAACAGGTCGAGTTGATTCGAGGGTAAAGCTTCGAAGTAAACGGTGCGATCTTCGTTCGTCGTTCCATTCATAGTGCCGCCATTGTTCAACACCAGCACCATTTGTTCTGACTTACCAATATTCTCTGACCCTTGAAACATCATGTGTTCGAACAGGTGGGCAAACCCGGTACGCCCCTTTCGTTCGTCCCGCGAACCAACATTGTAGTTAACAGAAATAGCGATGACGGGTGCGCTGTGATCTTCGACCGTGATCACTCGCAGCCCATTTTTCAACGTGGTCTCCTTGTAATCCACGTTGACTTTGCGAGCGGTCTGCGCCTGGGTCGAAAGAATTGTAAGTGCGAAGATAAATAGAGGCGCGAAAAGTTTTGAGACTCGTCTCATTAGACTAACTCCTTGTGATTTGGATGTGGTCGGAATTGGACAGACTTCATCGGTCAAAAAAATATTGTTGTCCCGAGTGTTCGGGCCACGCCGCAACAGTGAAACTTAGGGGAGACCTGATTTTTAAGAGTTTGGCGGTGCGACCTTGCGGGCGTTCACAGCAAACAAGCAAAGCAGATTAGAACCCGAACTTTATGCTGGCGGTAGAGGGCTGTCAAGGCAGCGTGATTGCGAGTAGTGTCCTAGTTTGTACTATCTTTGTGACCTCCGTGTCTCAGTGGTGAGTTTAATGCTTGGATTTATTCACCACGGAAGCACGGAGATCAGGGAGTCGCTCAAATTAGGACACTACTTGATTGAGGGTGGGGTCAGTTTCGCCCGCACATGTCCTATAAACTTAGTTCGTTGCCCTTTACGACATACCAAATACCAGCCTGATTAAACTGACCTGGCCCGGCCGATTATTCGGTCTGACCAGGAGTTTACGTCCGAAACGGTGTCAGTCAGCCAACCGCCCGCACCTCCATACCATCAAAAACCCGACTCTACAGGAAGCCTCTCGCAAACAGTGCCGGACACTTCGAAGGGGTCAAAAGTGGCTTGTTGGCGTCGGTAGCCTATTGCCGGACTCATCAGGGCGGTATAATCAACAGCCTTAATTTTTCAGGATATTTAGAACTAGACCGAAAAATCATGACCAGACTATCTCGACTGCTTCCCACATCACTCCCCATTTTGATAGCTATTTTAGCCCTCGTAATTCCCGCCGGCGCCCAGCAGCCAGCCCCCCAACCAGCCGGGGTGCGGTACGACATCACGAACTATCGAATTGAAGCGCAGTTAATTCCGGAGCAGCACATCTTGCGGGCCGGCGCGGACATCACGCTGATACCACAGGAGCCGACCCGTTCCCTGGTCTTTGAACTGAACGGATCGCTGCGGGTTGAGAGCGTTGAACGCGATGGTAAACCTTTGACCGGCGTCGTGCAGGATGCAGTTGGTGTCGGGTCGCTTGGTCCGAGCGTTCGGATTGACCTTGCTCAGATCCTCCCGGCAAATCAACCGATCACTCTGCGCTTTCGCTGGAGCGGCGCGCTTCTATCGCCAGAAGGTGGCCCGCTGGCTACGAAGAGGCTTGCTTATATTGGAACCGAGGGTTCCTACCTGATGTATGCCGCGCGTTGGTTCCCCTTTCATGACTATGCCGTCGATCGCGCTACTTCCGACATAACCCTGATTGTGCCCACCGGAACCCAGGTGGCCGGCACCAGCGACGATCCGATAGTGGCCCAACCATCACCCAAAGAAGGGGCGACAAAATTCCGTTTTGTTCATCGTCAGCCGGTTCTAGTGGGAAACTTCGTCGCCGGTCAATACATTAACAAGAATCTTCGCTTCGGAAATTACGACATTCAGTTTTACGCCAAACCCGGCAGCGAAGGACGCATCAATGCTTATTCCGAATTGATGGGCCACGTGTTGGAGTTTTACACGAGGAGTTATGGCAAGCCCTTATTCGGTAGCCGATTGGTAGTGGCCCAGGTGGACGACGACACGCTGGATACTTACTCCGGTCCTGGAATGATTTTTCTCGGATCGAAAATGTTCGACGCTTCTCGGCCCGTGCCGGAGG
>DASSCG010000261.1:0-4496 GCA_035697925.1 Pyrinomonadaceae bacterium | reverse complement strand
CCCAAGGCCTCGAAAGTTAGGAAGTCCCTCAAACTCTCCTATACAGATAAGGCTAAGCTTTGTATTTCCGGACTTATGTTCTGCAAACCAGTTGAGTAAGTAGACGAGGCTTATCTGACAGAACAAATCGTGCTCAAACCAGAGGACGACTTCCTCGTGCTCGCTGTGCTCTGTCAGCTTCTCTTCTTGATTGCGAAGATCTCTATCGGCTTCCGCATAGTTGACGAAATACGATTCGGCCAGATGCTGCGCACGTAGTTCTCGCCATTTTATTTTCGAAGTGACAGCCGGCGTAGGACCATCGATTAGCGCTTCGCGCCAGGCGAAGTGTTCACCCGGAATGGTCGAGTCTCTGGCAGTCTCGGCAGCGCTATCTCCGTTATGAATGTGCAACATGTCTAGTTAGTGAACGTTTATTACCGTCTTATACTCCTCCAGCGACGGGGTTGAAAGAGTGCGGGTCAAGTTAGGGTGATTTGCGGGTTGGGAAGGCTGGCTTTTTGATCTGAGATCTGAAATTTCAGATCTGAGATCGAAAAGCCGCCCTTCCTAAACTGCGAATTAGCATATGCATCCTCTAACTCTTATAAATTCTTTTACCCTTGAGGTGATTACCCCTCACTTCTTGAGCAATTCAAGCGCAGCTGCCGTCATGGCTTTTACACCTGTTCGTAGAGTCGGCTCCGGCACCGGTGCAAATAGCGGCGAGTGAAGTGAAGGGAGTGCTGGGCCACCTCCCTTGGCACCTTTGACCCTCGCCGGATCGGAAGCGCCCAACCAAAACATCATCGCCGGGATTTTCTGGTCCATACTAAAATAGCCAAAATCCTCACTTCCCATGACAGGCGAACCCTTAACCACGTTATCCTGGCCCAACGCCTTCGCAAAAACCGCAGAGAGTCTTTCTGTCAATACGGGATCGTTATACGTAGCTGTTGTCACCTCGGTCTCACTGACTTTCGTAATAGGAGCGAGCTCAGACGGTATCCCGGCAGTGTTGGCTACACCTTTCGCGACTCGGTCAATAGCAGCGAGAAGTTTTTGTCGAACCTCTTCTTTGTAAGTGCGTACCGTCAGTTGCAAGTTAACTTCATCGGGAATGATGTTGTAGCGAGTACCGCCGTGGATTGAACCTACGGTTATCACTGCCGGATCAAGCGGCGAATTCTCGCGGCTGACAATGGTCTGTAAGCCCATGACGATTTGAGCAGCCAACACAATCGGATCCTTTGTCGACTCAGGTTTGGAACCATGTCCACCAATACCCCGAACCTTAAGATCCACATTAGTCGAGCTGGCCAGAGCATAACCAGGCACTACCGCTACAGTCCCGGCAGCAAAGTCAGGGCTGTCGTGAAGAGCAACTGCAAAATCAGGCTTAGGAAATCTGTTAAAGAAACCATCTTTGAGCATCGACCTGGCTCCATCGATGGTTTCTTCCGCCGGTTGTCCCACAATGACTAGAGTCCCTCGCCACTGGTCCTTCAGCATGGAAAGCATGCGAGCAGTACCGACCATCGAGGTGATGTGAACGTCGTGGCCACAGGCATGCATCACTCCGACTTCCTGACCAGCATCATCCTTAGCTTTAACTTTACTGGCATACGGAAGTTCTGTTTTCTCCACCACTGGGAGTCCGTCCAGATCAGTCCGCAAAAGCACTGTTGGCCCATCACCGTTTTTCATTACCGCCACCACGCCATAGCCGAGCCATTCAGGCCGATCAAACTTCCCGACTCGCTCGGTGACGGTAAAGCCCAGGGCCCGCAACTGACTTGCGAAAAAGGTCGCGGTTTTCTCTTCGCGATGAGAGAGCTCAGGAGCTGCATGAAGCATCTTGTAGGTCTCGACGAGCGAGTTGATCTCGCGACCTATTAAAGCATCGAGGGTTTGCTGGGCCTTGGTGGGAGAAGCTGCGAGCATACTAATAGTAAAAACAGCAACAAGAAGCAGAGTTCGCATTAAGACTCCAATTAGGAAAATTTTCTTACAAGAGCTAAGCGAAAAAGAGCCGGGCTAATTCAGAGATCCGGGCGAGATGATAGTCGTCGTGTTCGGCCTGGAAAAATATCATATCGACGAGTCGCATCTGCACAGCGAGTCGTGGATGGAATGCACTTCGGGCAAACATCTCCGAGTCTAGTCTGTCCAGACGATCGACAATATCCATCCGCTGCAGTCGAAACTGGTTCAGGATTGAAGCTATTGGAACGGTGTTATGGCTTGCCTCATAGGTCTTGCGGTTGGACATATCGGCAGCATGCAGGTCAGTCGCCCCTGACAAATACTGTTCCAACCTTTGCCGCACCAGCGATTCGAGATCGAACAAGTGACCGGCATTCTCCTGAATCGACCATCGCTCCCCATCTTTGCGCTGAAGTATTTCGGCCGGCAGTGAACCAATTCGATCTTCCAACCGCGCGGGTGTACCGCGCAGTCGCTCAATCATCTCCGGATAGAGGCCTGCCGGAAAAGTGAAATCGAACCGCCGATCGGTCCACTTAATTCTGTCGGTCATGGATTCGTTGCGCAGACGCCGTCTGGTCTTTGTAAAAGGCGCTAATGTAGCGCTTCATGCGAAGTTGCCATGGCTTCAGACCATAACGTTTGGCCTCGGCCCTGGCCTCATCGCCCGTCCATCCGTCCTGCGTAATGCGGTATATCGCAATTACTACTCCCGTGCGGTCTGCTCCGTGCTTGCAATGGACGAATACAGGGTGGTTGGCAGCGTTGTTAATGATTGACAGCACCTGTGCCATGTCTTCGTGTCTGGGACCACCCAACCGCGCGAACGGAAAATTAAAATACTGCAACCCCGCGCTCTGCGCGTCAACTTCCTCACGCTTCGCTCGGGAGTCATCGTCTCTAAGATTGATGACCGTCTTTATACCAAGCTTTCTTAACCGCTCCATGCCGCCGATCTTCGGCTGGCCCCCTCGGTAAAGCGCGTCGTTGACCTTATGAAAATTGGGTAGGTCTGTGTGACGACCATCGTCCTGGGCGAAGGCAGGCGTGGAAAGCAGCGCCAGCAAAGCCATGACGAGAGCTGGAATAGCCCTGGATCTCATTGAATACCTGAGATGTCTTGATTCGCCGTACTTCCGGAGAGATGGGCGTATTCTAAACCTAGTCGGTACACATTGCACGAGCGGGCTCAGTGATTGGCACGTTTCAACGGCAAAGCCGAGGAGCTACGCGAGAGGTGACTCGGCATTCCTCAACAGGGAATGATAGCCATGTTATGCGTGGTCTTCGTTAAGCCGGGTCAAGAAATATTCGTTCGCCCTTTCAGGGCGCGGTTGCTTTGCGGGATCGAATCCGGGGCGGCGCGCAACGCGGCTTGCCACTGGCTACCGTGTGCTGCGCCTGCGGCGGTCATTTGTGGTCTTCGTTGGGCTGGGTCAGGCTAAACCAGTTGCCGGAATTGTCTTGAAAAACAGCTTCTATGCCATAGGGCCTCTCAGCAGGTTCCGAAACGAATCGCACCCCCTTGGACTTCAAATCCTCATAAGTGCCCCGGCAGTCGTCAGTATTAAATACTCCAGCGCCCAGCACACCCTTTGCCATTATGGCCCTGAGCTGAATTGAGGTAGCTTCGTCCATCAACATCCCTGGCTTAGGCTCCATCAACACAATCTCAAAATCGGGCTGGTCTTTGGTGTTTAATGTGAGCCAGCGAAAATCCGTGCCAACCATCGCATCGGTGTGAACTTGAAATCCCAACTTGTCTCGGTAAAAGCTCAGCGCCTCTTCTTGATTGTTCACGAATATTGTTGCGTGTGACATCTTTCGAATCATGATCATGGTTCTCCTGAATGAAATTCTCCCGTAGACTAGCCAATCCTGTCATTAGTGGCTTCTTGAAAATTGCTATAGGGCGGAAACTGGAGGAACTTAAAGAGTCTGCTCCAATCCATACATCACAATGAAGCAACCGGGAACCTGCCGCTTTGCTGCTTGTGATTCGCGGCTCTTTTCCCGGTAGGTGACGGGAGCATGACCAACGGACTTGTGAAACAGACTGCTAAATGATCCCAGACTCTGGAATCCTACTTCGAAGCAGACGTCTGTGACTCGCAAATCTCTTGAGCCAAGGAGTTCCTTCGCTTTCTCGATCCGACGCTCGACCAGGTACTGATGAGGGGTCTTATTGAAAGCCTGGCGAAAGAGCCGTAGAAAGTGATAGCGAGAAAAACACGCCTGGCTGGAAATCTGGTCAAGGTTCAAAGGCAGGTCGTAGCAAAGATCGATAAACTCTCGAGCTCGGCAAAGCCTTTCGTAGACATCGGGCGCGACGAGTCTCAACTCAGAGGTTGGCGGAATAGCCTTGCTCATTGATGGATCCTCAAGCTCGTTTTAAGTGCCGTCAGTCTGCAAGAATGGCTGTCTGCGCGTCAAGGATTTCCCTGGCAAAAGGTCGCTTGAGGAGCCCTCCTTAACAGTCGGGCTACTGCCCCTGGCTAGTCCCATTCAGCAATCCCGCCACCTTAGGGTTA
>DASSCG010000260.1:0-4879 GCA_035697925.1 Pyrinomonadaceae bacterium | reverse complement strand
CCAAAGAACTGAGCGAGTGCGGTTACTTCTAACCAACCTTTGTCGGCGACACAACGAATGACAATGAGAGCACGATTATCATTATTGCTAATCGTTTTCTGTCCAGCCGTTACCGTAGGGCAGATGAATCCCGTCGCCGAATCTCCCTGGCTGGTCTTCAAGAATGTGACGGTGATTGACATGAAAGCCGGCCTTCCGAAGTCTGGCATGACGGTCGTGATTCATCGCAACCGCATTGTTGCGACTGGAAGCTCGTCAGTGATCCGCACAATTGCCATTCCGAAAAATGCTCTCACGATTGACGGACATCGGAAGTTCCTCCTCCCGGCGTTTTGGGATATGCATGTACATCTTGGGACTGAGGATTTTGACAGGAATTCTTATCTTCCACTCTTCATCGCCAATGGCGTGACCGGCATTCGGATAATGGACGGCGAGCCTGAATATCACCAATGGCGTAAGGAGATTGAAAACGGGAGCTTAATCGGGCCGCGTATGTTCATCGCAAGTCGAGTAGTGGGATTCTCCGAATTGTCGAATATTTCCGAAGCCCGCGCCCGCGAAGAAGTCAAACGAGCCAAAAAAGAAGGCGCCGATTTTGTCAAAGTCCACGACAACGTGCCGCGTCAGTCATACTTCGCCTTGATCGATGAAGCCAAAGGCCTGAATCTGCCGGTCGAGGGACATGTACCCACATCAATTTCAGCTGCTGAAGCTTCCGCGGCTGGGCAAAAAAGCATTGAACACTCGACAGGTTTAGACGAAGCCAAATCAGATGAGAGCAAGGCCAAAGCCCTAAGCGCCCTCTTTAAGATGAACCGGACCTGGCTATGTCCGACATTGATCATGCGAAATAACTACGCAACGCTGGATAATCTCGCCCTTGCTCATGACCCTCGACTTAAATACGTGAAACCGTCATGGAGAAAACGCTGGTTGGGAATGACGAAAGCTGCCGCTGACATGACAACTGCAGAGTGGTCGAAGCGAAAGGAAATGATTCGAAAGGAGAAATTTCTCGTTGCTAGCATGCAGCAGAGGGGTGTTGGCATACTCGCCGGAACAGACGATGCAAACCCTTACGCGATGGTGGGCTTTGGCCTGCATGATGAGCTGGCGATGTTAGTAGACGCGGGACTTACGCCAATTCAAGCACTGCAAGCTGCGACTCTCAATCCAGCAAAATTCTTTGATAAGCTGGATTCACTGGGAACTATCGAAAAAGGAAAACTAGCTGATTTGGTTTTGCTCGACGCCAATCCCCTCACAGATATCAGGAACACCAAACGCATCAGTGCCGTTGTAGTTAATGGCAGGTATTTCCCGCCGGCGGCGTTACAGAAGATTCTTGCCGACGTCGAATCCGCTGCAAAGTAACAGTGAATGTTGCGGGATCGACCAGCCTGCGCACGCAAGTAAACCGCTAAGTCACGTAACGATTCTTCACACACTGCTCGCCCTTCCAGCTGATACACTATAATATCGCTCTCAGATGATCAGAAAAGAACGAAGACGGGCCAAACGGATCTCGACGAACCTCACCGTTAGATGGCATGCCTCAGACCAATCTGGTGACAGTAAAATTACGGACCTGAGCACTGAAGGGTGTTTTATTTTAACCGCTGAGCAAATGTCTGCTAACAGACTTTCCAGGGTTACTGACGTTTCCGAAAGAAACGCAATTCGTGTCGAATTGACTTTGCCTTCTGACGAATCGTTGAAACTGGATGGAGAGGTCGTCTTCCGAATTGAACGACTGGGTTTCGGCGTACGTTTTCTGAACGTCAACGCGCCGCATAAACAAGCTCTTGGGGCTTTCATCGACAAACAGGGAGTGGGGACTTCAGAGTCCCTTGCCTTTCCCAGGGTGCGCGGTCACAAACAGTAGCTGCAGTATGACGATCCACAAATGACACGAATTACCACGCATCAAGTGCGAGGTGACTCCTGGGTTCAAAATTTCAAAGGAAAAAAGAATGAGTTACTTATTTAACAGTCAGAACATTTTAGTACTGGCTACTATCGTTTTATCTAACTTCGGCTATTTCGTGCATTCACAAACCCCTTCGCGGGTTCCTGACAAAATACAAAAGGAGACAAGTGTGACCACTCGTGCAAGCGGGACCTTCGAAGTCAAGATGACTCCACAGTCACCGAGCGATTCAGGTATCAGCAGACTGCTGATCGATAAACAATTCCAGGGCGACCTCAAAGGAACCAGCAAAGTAGAAATGCTTGCGGTCAGTACTCCCGTCCAAGGTTCCGCCGGGTACGTCGCGATGGAGCAGGTCAGCGGTACGCTGAACGGCCGCAGCGGAACGTTCGCACTGCAGCATAGCGGCACAATGACGAGAGGAGCGCCTCAACTAAGCGTGACCGTAGTGCCCGATTCAGGTACGGGTGAACTGAAGGGCATTTCCGGTAAGATGGCCATCATAATCGCTGACGGAAAACACTCTTATGAGTTTGAGTACAAGATTCCAACGGATACTCCTTAGAGAGAGCTAGTAACCGCGTTTAAAGAAGAAGTGGGATGAGCGAGAAACAAGACTTGTTGCGACACTTCCTGGCAGCGCTGGCATATCGTACGCAAAAGGCGTTGCGAGATGCTCCCAGCGACTTCGGATCCTTTAAAGCTGCCGAAGGAGTGCGAACACCTGTTGAACTCGTTCGCCATATGACCAGCGTGCTGGGCTACGCTCGCACTTTTTTCATCGGCGGGCGTTACTGGCCAGATCCATTGCCGTCGCTTCAGGATGAGATTGTTCGCTTCCATCAGATGCTTGAGGACCTGGCCGGACATCTCGAGGTTGATGCGCCTTTGATGAAAGGTATGACGGCAGAACAGTTGATGCAGGGTCCATTGGCCGATGCAATGACGCATGCAGGTCAACTGGCACTGCTGAGGCGTCTCTCGGGATCGCCGGTAGCGCCGGAGAATTTCGTCAAGGCGAAGATCGACGCCGAGAGACTCGGAGCAGATCAAGCCGACCCCGTTAGTCCGGATAAGATTTGGCCTGAAGCACCAACAGGTTGGACACCGCCCGGAGAAGGATAGAAACGTTGCTTGAAAACTTTTGACGATTCGAGGGTTCACGCAAAGACGCAAAGGGAGCAAAGACGCAAAGAAAGGCATTTCACATAACAGGGTTTGAACTCTTTTTCTCTTTGCGTCTTTGCTCCCTTTGCGCCTTTGCGTGAAAAACCTCCCTTCATAACCTTCGACACTCGACACGTCCATGTACCGTAGCCTGAACTCAGAGAAAATCATTGAAACAATCGAGCGGCTCTGCACGAGAATTGATGAGCGCTTTCCAGGCTCTGGGCTGGGTCGCGTCTGTAGAGAGTTGTTGACTATTGCCCGCGAATCCCAAGAACGCTCCGAGTGGATTGCACGACCTCAAAAATCTCTTCGCATCATGGTGGGCGTCTTAATCGGAATAATCGTAATTGGCGCCGTTCTGTTTTTGACCCGCGCCACGATGCCGCGCACTGGATTCGATCTTGTCGTTCTGCTGCAAGTTTCGGAAGCCGGACTCAATGTTCTTATTCTTCTGTGTGCCGCAATCCTGTTTCTAATCACGTCTGAAGTGCGTATTAAACGAACCCGTGCACTCAAAGCGATTCATGAACTGCGTGCGCTCGCCCATGTCATAGATATGCACCAGTTGACCAAAGATCCGGATGGGTTTCTTCATCCCGAGTTGGCAACAGCGGCTTCGCCCAAACGAACCTCGACACCAACTCAGATTGTCAGGTACCTGGACTACTGCAGTGAAATGCTCTCGCTGATCGGAAAGCTGGCCGCCTTGTACGTACAGAGGTTCGATGACCCCGTCGCCCTCGCCGCCGTAAATGAGGTCGAAGAACTAACGACCGGGCTATCGCGCAAGATCTGGCAGAAGATCATGATATTCAACTCAGATCTAGCTGTCGCTAGTGCAAGCTTGCGGGGACTTAAGAAAGATTTCCGCGACTGACTCGATGAGAGGTCACGCAAAGATGCAAAGGGAGCAAAGACACAACGAGATAAAGAATGCCTTACCAACCCTTTGTAGAGTCCTTCTTGGCGTCTTTGCTTCCTTTGCGTCTTTGCGTGACATCACCACCCTCATTGCTTGAGAAAGATTCTCTAATGCGTAAACCTCATTCATTCATGAGCTTGCTCTCAATAATTCTCCTCTTGGCAGGTCCAGGAATTTCATGCGGCCAGAAGGATGATTCGGAGCGTCAAGCGTGGAACCGTCCAGTAAAACCGTTTCGAGTTGTAGGGAACATTTACTATGTGGGAGCCGAAGGTGTGGCGTCGTACCTCATCACCACTCCTCAAGGACATATTCTTATGGACAGCGGTTTTGCCGAGACCGTCCCTCGCATTCAGGATAGCCTCAAGCAGCTCGGTTTCAGGATGGAGGACGTGCGAATACTAATTAACAGTCATGCGCATTTCGATCACGCCGGCGGATTCGCACTATTAAAGAAGTTGACCGGCGCAAAGCTGATGATCAGCGAGGCCGATGCGAAACTTATCGAAGATGGAGGTCGCAGCGATTTCCAATGGCGCGATACGCCCTCGTTTCATTTCGAGCCCGCAGTAGTTGATCGCCGTTTACACGATCAGGAAAAAGTCGAACTGGGCGGAGTGACGATGACTGCTCGCCTGACTCCGGGACATACGAAAGGATGCACCACCTGGACAATGAAGGTCCGTGAAGCCTCCCGAGATCTGGATGTGGTCTTTGTTGGTAGCACTACTATTCCGGGATATACGCTGCTCAACAATGCAGCTTACCCGAACATAGTCGAGGACTACGCCTCAACTTTTGCGCTGTTGAAAATATTGCCGTGTGATGTCTTTCTTGCTCCACACGGCTCGTTC
>DASSCG010000259.1:0-4758 GCA_035697925.1 Pyrinomonadaceae bacterium | reverse complement strand
GATCTCGCAAAACAGGCATTTTTCGCCACCGGCTTTCAACAAAATACGCTCTTTTTACTCCCTTACTAGTTTGCTTCGCCGAGCACTTCATCAAAACCAGGGCGGATGAAGTCTCTGGCCTTTGGAAACCGTTTTTCGGCTTTTTTCCGCAACCTCTCTAAATCAAGAATTATGGGTTTAATCGAATCTGCGCGCTCCGGCAGGCACATCTGTATTAGTCGCCATGCGCTTACTGATCGATCAATCGCCATCAAGCTTACTTTTGCAGAGCCGTCTGAATCTTTGGCATCGTCAAAACCTTCTTCGGGCCATTCCATCTCGTCGCTTTGTGATGACAAGGCCCGCATAAGCTTCACAGCGATCTGATACTGGTACCAGTAAATCACCTCGCGCGCTTCATCAAATTGGTCCCGCTCGTCCGCCTCATCTTCATTCGGTGGCTGATCGCTTACGCTAGGCATCTGATCGAATTCATTGAACCACAGGCTTACAATGCTTGCGTAATCGGAGGCAACGACCGCTAGTTCATCCTTGCGGACATCAGCTCTCCGCTTTCTGTGCTGTTCGCACTGCTCCTCGTCAATCTGACTAATATCAATTCCAGCTTCCTCGGCCCAATCGGCCATCATCTGCTTTGTTTCTTCAAAGATGGATGCCAGTTTGCGCCAGAAGGCCTCGTTAGTGATGTCACGGCTAGCCGGGTCTCCATCGTCGTCCTCTTTCTCGGTTGCATAGACCATGCATCGTGAGGTGAAAGGACATCGCTCACACCAACGATCGCAATAGTTGTAAATTCCTGAAATGAAGTTTGGGTTGTTTGCTAATTCGATGAGGGTTTGTCGCATGATGCGCTCCTTAGTGAGGATTTAAGGTCGGCTTATTCTAATGTAGTATTCCTCCCGTGGGAATAGCGGTTGGCGACTTCAAGACAGTCCTGCAAACACTTAAGCGTGTGGGTCTTCTAATGGAGACCGATGCTTGTTTGCCGAGTGTGTCTGGCCTAATTGCCGGAGAAGTGGTACGCGGATCCTGGTGGTCCCACAAGGCTGCGCAAAGGATCTTTTTGGCCATGGGCCAGCTGGAAGATCATCGTGATGTCATATTTACCAAGCTCGTCTCGGGCAAGGTAACACTCGTGCACCGAAAGCTTTGGTCCGAGGTTTTCGCAATTGGCATCTCATACGCACCATGGCAGCTCAAGGATTTGAGTAAGTCTGCACGAGCGCTTTTTGACAAAGTTAACAAGCAAGGGTCGCTGCGGACCGATCAGCTTGAGTGGCCAAAGTCGGAGAAGACAAAGCCCGGAGACATCGCTCGCGCATTAGAAAGGAAGATACTAGTCCACACTGAACAGTTTCACACCGAAAGCGGGGCCCACGCGAAGCTTTTGGAAAGCTGGAAAATCTGGGCCAAAAGAATCGACTTCAAGCCGGAACCGATTTCCCCAGAAGAAGCGCAGAGAAAGATCGAGGAGATAGTTAAGAGACTGAACAAACAATTCAAAGCAAGTGGCAGTCTGCCGTGGTCTTGAGATCGACTTAAGTAACGGACCCGAAGACAGTTCGCGAAGACGCAAAGGTGGCAAAGGCGCAAAGTTAATTCATTCTTATTTGAGGGAAGTCTTAACCCCATGCCGCGACTAACATCAACCGCCCCGTGTTTCTCCGTCGCCGACGTTGGCGAAACCATCCGCTGGTACGAACTGCAGTTAGGATTCGAAGGAATACCTTTTCCTAAAACTGCACCACATGTCTTCGGCATTCTCGTACGCGATCAAGTAGAAATCATGTTGCAAAGAGTTGAAGGTTATCGGAAGCCAGATCTCTACGAGCAGCGCAGCGGAGGCGTGTGGGATGTTTACATTCGCATGCGAGGTGTGCAGGAGTTTTACGAATCATTAAAGGATAAGGTAGAGATTCTCAAAAAACTGGAAAAACAAGTCTACGGGGATTGGGAATTTGAAGTGAGAGATCTGAACGGCTATGTCCTGGTGTTCAGCGAACTGATTGCCAGCGATTAGGCTCGAATCTGCAGGTTAAGCTGGACGCACAGCTTTCGTGAACGCTTTCACTCCCAGAGTGTTCAGCACCTCACCGCGACTAATCCAACCGCGACGGGCCATACCTACTCCATATTTAAGATTGTTTAGAGCACCAGTTGAGTGCGCGTCCACTGAGATGACAAATTTGATCTTCCGCTTGCGGGCTTCGCGCAACCAACGTGGCTCCATATCCAAACGATAAGGATCCCCATTGACTTCAATTGCTGCCCGCGACTCCGCGATTACGTCGAGCACACGCTCAATATCGCACTCAAAAGGCGGCCGCCTTTGAATTAGCCGCCCCAGAGCGTGTCCCCAGATCTTGAAGACAGGTTGCCGCATGGCCCTCACCAGACATTCTGTCATTTTCTTGGAATCCATTTTGTATCGTGAATGGATGCTTGCGATTACCACGTCGAACTGCTCAAGCACTTGATCCGGATAGTCGAGCGACCCATCCGAAAGGATATCTGACTCTGTACCGCGCAACAGTCTTACTTTCACTTTCTCCTGCGTTTCACTAATCTCGTCCCACTGCCGTTGTAGGCGATCCAGTTTGAGTCCTCCTGCGTAAAATGCCGTCGGCGAGTGATCGGTAATTGTCAGGTACTTCATGCCCATCGCTTCAGCCGCCCGGGCCATCTCTTCGATGGAATGCTTCCCATCTGAATAGGTTGTGTGGCAATGGACCATGCCCTGAACGTCATCAAGGGTAAGGAGATCTTCAGGAAGCTTTTTTTTAAGGGCTGCTTCGATTTCTCCCTCATCCTCACGCAGTTCTGGTGGCACGTACTGCATATGCAATAAAGGATAAATCTCTGATTCGGTTCGTATCGTCAATGGACGCCGACTGGAATTCAGCGACTTGCCTTTCGGGCGTTTGATTTTGATTTTCAATTCATTGCGATTTAGATCAATGCCTTTACGCACGGCAATCTCCTGCACCTTGTTGACATGTGATTCAGAGCCTGTTTCCCAAAACAGCGCGAGCGCAAACTGGTTCGGTCGGACTGCTCGCACTGATACTCTTGCGCCTTCCGTCAGTTGGACCGTGCAGGAAGTTGTGGTCTGCTCTTCGACTTTTATGATTAAAGGAAACCGGAGGAAATGCTCGATGATCCCTTCTGGACGGTTGGAACTGGCCACTATGCGAATCGTTCCGACGGTTTCCTGCCAGCGCCTCAAAGATCCGGCGAGGCTTAGATCAACGATTGCAGGGGCTACCTCCAGATAATTCAGGACTTGGGCCCCAATTCTTTGCCCGTGGTGAATATGAAAGCGCTTCTCCGTCTTGTGATCACGTTGGTGATCGGCAATTAGCTGCAAAAGGTTTTGTTCGGTCTTAGCGCCAAAGCCCTTAACATTTCGCACTCGGCCTTCTTCGGCAGCAGCCTGGAGTTCTTCTAAAGAAGACACGCCTAACGACTCATGCAATTGCGCAATCTTCGCAACGCTCAGACCTGGAAGACCGGACAGTTCGATAATGCCCGGAGGAAATTCCTTTCTTAATCCTTCCAGAACCGAAGAGGTTCCGGTTAAGTGTAGTTGCTTGATTTGTGAGGCGAGTGCATTGCCAATTCCGGGAATCGCAGTCAGGCGATCCTCCTCGATGGCTCTGCCGATGTCTCCCGCGATAGCTGCCACGGCGCGCGCACCAGTTTGATAAGCGCGAGCTTTAAACCTGCTGACGCCTCCTTTTAATTCGAGCAGGCTGCTAATTTCCTGAAGCGCAGCGGCGATCGCGAATTTGTCTAGCTTCTCCATGATTCGCAGTATGCCTTAATTATGTCGCAATTAGTTTACGGCGACTAATATGCAAACAAGCGATACCCTATAATGCACTTAGGTTCATAGTTAGAACACAAAGGCTACCACCCATTACCATGCCGATAGCAACTATCAACCCTGCAACGGGCGAGACTTTACAAACATTCGAATCACTAACCAAACCCCAACTTGAGTCGAAGATCGCCCTAGCCGCGAATACGTTCCGCAGGTATCGCCAAACTTCATTTGCTGAACGCGAAGCGCTGATGTTCCGCTCAGCGGAAATTCTCGAGCAGGACAAACCCAGACTTGCCCGTTTGATGACTATAGAGATGGGCAAGCCAATCAAAGGCGCCGTTCAGGAAATTGAGAAGTGTGCTTTGGTGTGTCGCTACTACGCGGAAACAGCAAAGCATCACCTCGCGGATCAGCTGGTCAAGACAAACGCTAGTAAAAGTTACGTCTCCTTTCAGCCGCTTGGTCCGATTCTAGCAGTCATGCCCTGGAACTTCCCTTTTTGGCAAGTTTTCCGGTTTGCAGCACCGGCATTGATGGCCGGTAACGTTGGGCTGCTGAAACACGCCTCCAATGTGCCGCAGTGTGCGCTCGCCATTGAAGAAATTTTTCAACGGGCAGGATTTCCCGCAGGAGCTTTTCAGACGTTACTAATTGGTTCCGATCAGGTTGAAAGCGTAATCCAGGACCGGCGTGTGGTGGCAGCGACACTGACAGGCAGCGAACCTGCCGGACGTAGTGTCGCGAGCATCGCTGGAAGCCAGATAAAGAAAACCGTACTCGAATTAGGCGGCAGCGATCCCTTCATCGTCATGCCTTCCGCAAAAATAGATGACGCTGTGACTACTGCTGTGAAGGCTCGCACCATAAACAGCGGCCAATCTTGTATTGCTGCAAAGCGCTTTATTGTCGCTGGTGATATCTACGCCGAATTC
>DASSCG010000258.1:0-9024 GCA_035697925.1 Pyrinomonadaceae bacterium | reverse complement strand
TCCACCTCGGCTATTTGTCGTAGAGACGCAGATGCTCCGGGTCAGTGTTCTTCTTTATGGAGTGGATCAGGATCTCTTATAGGAGAGCAACTCCAGTTGCTGCCGGCCTAGGTGCGATGGGCCATTCCCCAATGCAAACCTCACGAGTTTCGTGGGCCATCGATCTAACGTCTGGCACTCGCCGCTCCGAATTTTCGGAAGTATTTGATGTCTGATCACAAAAGTATTGACTGGACGTGACGTCTGTACTACTACTTATCTCCATTGATTCCTCGGTCGAAATTCAGGCCCTGAGTCCTTCTTTTTTTCCCCTTGCCTTAATACCCCGCGGCGGACAGCCGGTATGCGAAGAATAGATTTAAAGAAGGCAAATGTAGCCCGTTCCAACACGATTAGAGATATCAATCGTCAAATCGTCCTTAACTATGTACGGGAGCGCGGTCCGATCTCACGGGCGGAAATTGCCCACGAAACTGCGTTGCAACGCTCGACTGTTTCCCTAATCGTCGAAGAGTTAAGGGTCGATGGACTGATTGAAGAGGTTAGTGGCGAGTCCACTGGCGGCCGGCCGCCTATCCTGCTCTCCTTAAGAACTGCGGATGCGGTCGCGGTTGGCGTCGATGTCGGGACTACGCGAACACTAGTAGCGACGAGCGACCTGGCGGGGCGCGTTCTACAACAAGAAAAATTTCAAACTCATCCGGATGCTGATCGCACCACCGCACAAATTATTGACTGCGCACGAAAATTAATTCAACGAAACAATGGGACCATCGAGGGAATCGGCGTCAGTCTCCCTGGACTCGTGGATCCAGAAGGCCGAAAATTATTTGTACCTCACTTTAAGTGGCGCGACTTGTCGCTGGCTCGAGAGTTGAAGGCTGCGACGGGGTTGCCGGTAACGATGGACAATGATGCTAATGCTGCGGCGCAAGCTGAGCTTTGGTTCGGCCGTCCAGAAATTCGTGAGGTACGTGATTTCATCCTGGTCCTTGTGGAGGACGGTGTAGGTACTGGGATAGTTTTTGACGGTCAGGTATATCGCGGCGAGAGTGGAGCGGCAGGTGAGTTTGGACACATGACAATTGGTCAAGGCGCTCCGGTTGCCTGCGCGTCGGGGAGTCGTGAATGTTGGGAAGCCTTTTCGTCTGAGAGGTCAGCGCTTGCCCGCTATGCGAAGCTTTCACATGGTCCAAATGGCGACTCAGTCATTACGTTTGGCGCTCTCGTAGATCTCGCGCTTAGAAACGACAATGCCGCTCGAACCGCGCTCAAGGAAACGGCTTACTATCTCGGTGTAGGGATCGCAAATCTGATTCGCGGTCTGGCGCCTGAAGCCGTTATCGTGGGCGGACCAATAGTCCGAGCTTGGCCTTTAATCTCTGAGGAGATCAAAACGACCGTTGAGGCTACGATCTGTCGAGGCTTACCGGCCACTCCGATCTTCGCTTCTACGCTAGGGTCTGAGCCTACTTTAATGGGTGCTTTAAGCCTGGTATTAGCAAGTAAATTTGCTTCGGTTTCATTGACCTAAACTCTTCCGGCATTTGTTGTTAGACACAACAATGTCGCCCTTCAAAAATAAACTCAACCCTTCACCCAAAAAGGT
The DNA here is from genome assembly GCA_035697925.1 of Pyrinomonadaceae bacterium. Lineage (GTDB taxonomy): Bacteria > Acidobacteriota > Blastocatellia > Pyrinomonadales > Pyrinomonadaceae > PSRF01. The sequence continues at coordinate 7,415 of DASSCG010000258.1, read as the reverse complement.
CTTGACAAGCGATTGGTTTAGTATTAAATACTTTTGCTAGGCTCTGCAACAAAGTCTCGTGATTCTTCTTTACCGCTTTTAAATTGGAAATCATTCCTGAGTTTTCAAGCACGGGGCTGGAGAGTTTGCAGCCATGGTCTCTTGGGAACTTCTCGCTAGTCTATAACGCTTTAGAGCACGCCAACTTTTTTGATCGAATTCGGGATTGGTCTTTGCTTCGGTAAAGTTCAAAGGTCGACAGCTCGTTGGGTTTCTTATCTCTGATTGAGGCAAGTTCCACTCAAAGCTGTGTCCTTTGTTATTTGCTTTGACTGCGTCTTTGTAGGCATCTCTCAAAGGAGATTCCGGGAGGAAATGTTATGCGTAGGGTATATCCGGATGAAGATCGAGCGCTAAGAATCAAAATTAATAAGAGCATGAGATTACAAATCTTTCTCATGCTGGGATGTGTTTGCCTGCTTTTGCCTCTGGCATCTCCGGTCTACGCGCAAAAGTCTTCTGGACAAGTCACTGGAGTTGTCACCGATCCGAACGGTGCGGCATTACCAGAGACGACGGTTACCCTTACTCAAACCGGCACAGGTCTGAGCAGAGAGGTGAAAACCAATCAGGATGGCTACTATGCGGTGCCCGACCTGCCTATAGGTACCTACCGACTAACTGTTTCGCGTTCCGGCTTCAAGGAAGCTGTGGTGGATCGCATTACAGTGAACGTTTCCACTAACACTCGCCAAGACGTGACCATGCAAGTTGGAAGCTTGGGTGAGAAGGTCGAGGTGGTGGCGAGCGAACTTCAGATTGAGTCAGAAACAGGTACGGTTGGCGGTGTTGTCACCGGCGAACAAGTGCGGGAGTTGCCATTAAACGGGCGCAGCTTTGTGCAGCTGACACAGTTGCAGCCAGGTGTATCGCCAGCCAACAACTTCGACAGCAAAAACAAGGGGCTGTTCTCAGGAGTCGACTTTTCGGTTAACGGGAACACGACCCAGAGCAACTTGTTTCTGATCGATGGTGCTAACAACAACGACACTGGCTCGAACCGCACCGTCCTACTCTATCCGTCCATTGAGGCAATCAGCGAGTTCACCATGCTGCGCAACAGCTTTAGTCCGGAGTACGGCCAAGCATCCGGTGCGGTGATCTCGATTGCGACACGTGGCGGCGAGAACTCTTTTCACGGCAGCCTGTTCTACTTCGGTAGAAACGACAAATTGAACGCTGCCGACTTCTTCGCTAACCGCATTGGCGGCTCGAAGGACAAACTGCGCCGTAATGACTTCGGCGGTTCAATCGGCGGACCAATTATCAAAGACCGTCTTTTCTTCTTCTACTCGCAGGAGTGGAACAAGGAAATTAGAGGTCAGACGCGCTTCGGTAGCGTTCCGACGTTGGCCGAGCGCCGGGGCGACTTCTCGACTCCGCGATTTGCTCCCAACGGAACGCGCTGCAGTGGTGCTGCTATCGGCAACGGGCGGCCAGGTTCTGATACTCAAATAATCCCCTCGTCTGAACTCAGTCCAGCGGGTGCCCAGATCGTTCGGATCTTCCCCGAACCGAACATCGCCTCTCCTAACGATTGTAATAACTGGCGCGAGTCGACTAACTCTCCGATTGATTTCCGCGAAGAGAACATTCGTATCGACGCACAGATTACGAAGAACAATCGAATCTTTGGACGCTACACGCAAGACCACTGGGAGAACCCAGCGCCCATCCTGTTTAGCGCAGGCCTCTGGGGCGACGACGCTTTCCCAACCGTCGAAAGTAGCTGGCAGCAGCCCTCGAAACAGGCTGCGGTGAAACTCACGTCGACGCTTGGCAATTCAGCCGTTAACGAGGTGCAGTTCTCGTATTCGGCTAATCGCATCAACATCACCCCCGATCAGGGAGGGGACATAAATGAAGCACTAACAACTGCAATCCCTGGTTTCTTCCCCGAATCGATTAAGCTCAATGAGGGGCGCCGAGCACACCCGACCTTCTGGGGCGGCGTTGCACCCTACAGCACCAACTTCGGCCCAGATCTCTGGACAGCGGCACCCTGGAAGAACTCTTTAGACATTTATTCGATCAGGGATGACTTCTCGAAAGTTACTGGTAACCATACTTTCAAGTTGGGTTTCCTCTACGACTGGGCAGCGAAAGATGAGGACTCGCTCGGAGCAGCGGCGTCTGAGTCGCCGCAGTTCTGGGGCGCGTGCTGCGCGAACAACTCTGGTAACTACCTCGCGGATCTGTTAACGCGGGGAAGCCGCTTCGGTTTCGCCGAAACCAGCACACAGCCATTTGCTCGCACCCGCTACCGAAACTTCGAACTCTATTTCGGCGATACGTGGAAGGTGCGTCCGAACCTAACTCTCGAACTCGGAACGCGCTACTCTTACTTCCCCGAGCCGTATGACGCTGACGACCGGATGACCTCTTTCGATCTCAGGTTCTACAATCCGGCCAGGCCGTCGAGTGATTTCTGCAATGGCATCGTCGCAGTACCTGGCACCAATCCTTGTGCCGGCATCCCTGGTCAAAGCACGCCCGCGGAAGGTGTCAACCGAGCGCTACGCGAGAACGACAAGAATGCCCTTGCACCTCGCCTGGGATTCGCTTGGGATCCGTTTAGCAACGGCAAGACTGCAATCCGCGCGGGCGTCGGGCAATTCTTCCAGCGTGAGCGCGTGAGCATTGCGTTGGGGATGGTGGCGAACGCACCCTTTGCACTGAGCATCGGCGGCGAGCGCACGCTCGACGACAACGGTGCAAATACCTTCGTCATTTCAGGAGCGCCCGGTGGAGCGCCTTCACGCTCTACTAACCCGGAGGCACTATTACCTAACGCATGGCAGTGGAATTTGACAGTCGACCAGGAACTCTGGAAAGACGCCGTGCTAGAGGTTGGCTATGTCGGCAACCGTGCACTTCACCAGTTAATCAGTGTGGACGTCAACCAGGTACTACCGCAGAACCGCGAAGCTGCTGCATTTTGCGGTGGCGACGGTGGCTGCGTGAACGCCCTCCGGCCCGCGCCCAATTTCGGTTTCATCGCCGGCTTTGAGCGTTCTGGTTCGGCGACCTATCACTCACTGCAAACAATGTTCAAGACTCGGATCTTCGGAAGGTCTCAGATCCAGGCCGCGTACACCTGGTCGCACTCAATCGGCGATGCGGCCCTTGACGATTCAAGCGGGGGGGCGAGCGTCAATACCAGGACCGATACCTACAACGGGAGAATCGACTACGGGAACACGGGCATCAACCGCCCCCACATTTTCGTGTTGAATTCGGTCCTCTACTTACCGGAGCTTAAGGGCTCGAGCGGGTTTGTCCGCTCAGCACTTGGTGGTTGGGAATTTGCAACAATTTTCACTGCCAGTTCCGGTTCGTCAATTACGCCTCGCGTAGCTAACGGCAGCATCTCTAACTTCCAATCGGCTGGCTTGGCGGGCACAGGCACTTCCCAGTCGAATGTTCGCCCGAACAGAGTACCAGGCGTTCCATGCACTATTGACGGCGGAGAACCGTTCCAGTTACTCAACCCGGCGGCCTTCACTCTGGTTGGGACTCGGGTCGGCACTCCCGGCAACGCTTCGCGTGGCTCGTGTCTTGGACCTGGCATCAACAACGTGGACATGTCCTTCTACAAGAACTTCAACCCCTCCTGGCTGCGGAAGCCGTTTGGGGAGGGAGCTCGCGTGCAACTACGGCTTGAGCTGTTCAATGCTTTCAACCACACGCAGTTCAGAGCCGACAGCTTGCAGAATAATGTGTTCATAAACACTGGCGGTAATCCTGTATTCTGCGGATCGGAAGTGTGCGGGCCGTCCAACCCCAATCGCGTGGTCACCAGTTTCACGCCGAATGGAGGGTTCGGGCAGTCAGGTACGACACGCGGTCCGCGCGAAATCCAGTACGCCTTGAAGTTGGTTTTCTAGAACATCCAACCTTCATTCTGATCGTGGCGGGGGCAAAGCTTAGCAGTTGGCTTTGCCCCCCTGCTATTATAGGCACCGAAAATAATAAGTGGGCTTCTTCGCCGCTTAGCAATTTCTCCGGGAGCTATGCATGCTGATCGTCAACTCGATCGCATCAAACAAGCAAAGCCACCAGTAAGGTTTAAAGTCTCCCTCTGATAAAAGCAGTCAACGTTCTACACGATGGCCATGAACCGACGTACGCTCCTGACCTTCGCGCTACTATTACCGCTCCTTCACCAGCCGGCACGAGCGACCCAGACCAACAGAGGCAATGCCAAACGAGCCCCGACCGAGGACAAACTAGCGCGCCACCTCAGCGCCGCGGAAACTTTCCAGCTTTCAGGCGCCCTCGAACGCGCTGTCGAAGAGAACCGAGCGATCGTTGCTATAGCACTCTCTCGACTTGGTGCAATTGCCATACGCGAAAGGGATCTCCAGCGGGCAGTAAAACTACTCGGCGAGTCGCTCACCGTTCGGGATGACGCTGATACTCGAACGGACCTCGCAATTGCTTACATGCGACTCCTCGAAGTCGACAATTCACTCGCAGAAGCCAGTGCGGCGGTCAAGCTCGATGAAAAAAACGCCCGCGCTCATCACGTGTTGGGCAAGCTCCTCTACATGAAGGCCGATTACGCGGGTGCGCGACGAGAGCTCGAGCGTACAGGCATTCTGGAACCAGACCTTGACGCGGGCTACACGCTTGGCATGACATATCTTCGTCTAAAGGATATTCAGCGCGCCAAATTGTTATTTGAAGAGATGCAGACGGCTCTGGGAAACAGCGCGATGTCTCACGTTCTCTTTGGTCGCGCGTATGAAGAGACCGGGTTTCCCGCAGAGGCAGAGAGGGAGTTCAGGCAGGCACTGGCTATTGATAACAAGACTCCGCGAGCGCACTTCTATCTGGGATACGTGATCTTGCAGCACGGTGCCAGTGAGCGCTTACCCGAGGCACGCGAAGAATTCGAACGAGAGTTGCAGTTAGATCCGCAGAGTGTTTATTCAAATTTCTTTCTTGGAGTCTTGGCCTCAACTGCGGGTGAGCATGCCAAGGCGATACGTTACCTGGAGGAAACCACACGACTCAATCCAAACTTTGGCGAGGCTTATTTGTTTCTGGGACAGTCTCAAGCCGAAGTGGGTGACGCCGGCGCTGAAAAGAATCTGCGCCGCGCCATCGAGTTGGTTGTCGATAAGTCTCATAACAGCTTCCAAATCAAGAAGGCCCACTTCACTCTTGGGCGCATGCTTCTAAAGGCCGGCCGGCGTGCAGAAGGCGAGAAGGAGCTGGCCATCGCTAAAGAGATGCAGGCAAAGTCGCTGGAGGGTTCGCGACAGGAAATTAGTGAGCTCCTCGATCAGGCCGCAAAATCATCAAAAGATATAAGTGCTCCCAGCCACATCGCGGTCGCAATTCCCAGCGGTTCGGAAGGTACTGGGGAAAGTAGCGACAATAGCGCTGGAGAAGTACTTTTGATTGAAGAGTCTCCTCTCGATGCAGAAAGGGCCTCGAAGAATCAAAAATTGAAGGACACTCTGACCGAAATACTTGCTCAGGCCTTTCACAATCTGGGTGTGAGCGCAGCGCAGCAAGGACAACTCGCCGTTAGCATCGAACAATTTGGGAAAGCTGCCCAGTGGAAACCCGATCTAGCCAGCCTTGATCGAAATTGGGGTATCGTCAGTTTCCGGGCTGGCGAGTACGGAGCCGCTATTCCGCCACTTTCACGCCAACTGAGACTTCAACCCCAAGACGCTCTCGTAAGAAGAATGCTGGGTGTCAGTTATTACCTGACAAAGTCATTTCCTCAAGCAGTGGAGACATTAAAGCCGCTTGGACCCACGATCACCACTGATCCGGAGTTGGCCTATATCTATGGAGTCTCCCTGGTTCAACTTGCAGACCATCAACAGGCGGGGAAAGTGTTTGAGAGACTCTCTGCGCAAAATCCAAAAACTGCTCTGGCGAGCTCATATGGAGCGCAGGGATTTGCGATGCTTGAGGACTACGAGCGGGCAATTAAAGAATTTCGTAGTGCGGCGGCATTAGATCCAAAAATGCTGCAAGTCCACTACAACGCTGGTCAGAGCCTAATACGTTTGAACCGGCTCGAGGAAGCGGAAAAAGAGTTTCGGGCAGAGCTGCTACTGAATTCGGCAGATGTGACAGCAAAGTACCACCTTGCCTATGTACTCCTGGAACAAAAGCGAGAGATTACGCAGGCCCTGGCTCTCCTGCGAGAGACAATTGCGGTCCATCCGCAATACGCCGATGCCCGTTACCAACTTGGTAAGACTCTGATTGAACTCGGTCAAGTACCTGAGGCTATCGAGCATCTGGAAGTTGCCGCACGCTCTGAACCAACGAAAGACTACATTCACTATCAACTCAGCATTGCCTACCGGCGTGCCTCCCGAAACGCCGATGCAGATCGCGAGCTTCAACTCTATCGGGAGCTAAAAGCAGCTGGTAGAAATCGTGAATCGCGAGGAAATGTGGAGAACAAGCCGAATGCTCCATAGTCGCCTTCTTCGCGGACGACTGTTGCTTTTTTGCCTGCTGCAGTCATGTGTTTGGCAACTAGCATCCAGTCAGAGCAATCCTGCCCAACCCATTAATCTTAACCAAATTGAAACGAGCATCCAGCAAGGAAAACTGGATCAGGTAGAAAAGCCGTTACTCGATTACGCAATAGCTCATCCCCGGGATGTCAGGGCTTTAGAACTTCTCGCACAAATCCGTTATCAACAACGTCGACTTGAAGAAGTTCAAGCGTTGTACCATAGGGTACTTGCGCTCGATCCCTCTCTCATTAGAGTGAAAATTAGTCTGCTACGGCTCCTGTACGAATTGGGCCAACAGGACACAGCCCGCCAACTGCTTGATGAAATAGAGGCAACTTCGGAAATCAACGTGAGTGAGCGATTGGCGCTGGCCAGGGTTATGGCGCTAATGGGCGAATTTAACAAAGCGCTTACGGCTGCCGATAAGCTTCCTGATGCTGTGCGAAACAATGCTGCGCTGCCGCTGAGAGCCGCAAGCTATTTGGGACTCGGCGAGCAGAGAAAATTTGATAGCTTGCTGCCGGCAATGAAAAGAGCAGCAGTTTCAAACCCTGAAATTGCCCGCGAATGCGCGGAGCTATTGCGAAAAGCTGGCAAGCCTCAGGAAGCGGCTGAGCTTTTGCGATTTGCCCTTGCTCGGGCACCAAACAATTTCTCTTTACTAATCTCGCTTGGTCAAATCGAAACGCAGGCTGGGAATCTGGAAGCAGCACGAAAACACCTGAGTCTAGCGGCTAAATTAAAACCAAATACGGTAGACAGTCTTTATTCAGTTGCTATGCTGCAGAGTGCTGAAGGAAATTACGAAGCGGCGCTATCTACGCTAAAACAGGCCCGAGCTCTGGATCCCCATTCAACACTTATTCTGTCGCAGTTCAT
>DASSCG010000257.1:0-3381 GCA_035697925.1 Pyrinomonadaceae bacterium | reverse complement strand
GACTGTTGTTCGACGATCGTGTAGATGTCCAGGGTGCCGGAGAGAAGGATTACACCTACCAACGACAATCCCAGCGAAAGTTCGTAAGAAATCATCTGGGCCGCTGAACGCAGACCACCCATCAAACTGTACTTGTTGTTCGACGACCAGCCTGCCAGGGCAATTCCATAAACGCCTACCGACGTCACGCCCAGCACATAAAGCAAGGCGACATCAAAGCGGGCGATCACCAGCGGAAAAGACCAGTTAAGAAACGGAAGAGTTATTGTGGGTCCAAAGGGATAAACAACGATGGCCATGATGGCGGTGATCACAGCGATCATCGGCGCCAACATAAAGACAAATCTCGTGGAATGGTCAGGAACCAAATCTTCCTTGACCATGGTTTTAATAAAGTCGGCGAAGGGTTGCAGTACCCCACCGAATCCTACGCGGTTCGGGCCAACGCGACCTTGGATGAAAGCCAGCACCCGCCGCTCGGCCAGCACAGTAGCCGCCACCAGCAGCATGATTGAGAGAAATGCAATCGTGATCGCCACAATCACGAGCACCGAATGAATAAGTGGGTTATTCCAGTCCACAGGTCATTTCCGATTGCCAATTGCCAATTGGCGATTTGAGTTATTCACAACGTAAGTTTCCAGGACTTCTAAATTGGCAATTGGCAATCGGAAATCGCCAATGCCGTCAGTCTCCCGACGCTGTGGCTGTCGCACGCAAGCTCTCGTCAACCGTTATCTGATAGAGGGGCGAAATTCTCACCGTCTCGGGCCGGGGATTGCCGGCTGCCAGAAGATGAAACTGCGGCGTCTTTCCCGTCAACGCTCCAATCTTGAATAGCTCGTGTCCAACTTTGGGCGTCACCAAGATCTTTTCTGAAGTTTCCGCAAGAGCCTCGACCGTCGCGTTTAGAGAGTTGAGTGTTGCTGATAGATCCCTCTGTGAAGCGATTGCGTGTCTAGCCTGCATCGGATGTGTTTCATCCTTGAGAGACGGATAGCGAAGTTCTGCGTAAGCCGGAACCCGCTCAGCAATCTCGCGGAAAACAGCGCTGGCTGACATCTGAAATCCAAAGTCGACGCCAAGCTCTTCCGCGATCTGTGCAGTAATTACCCAATCGGGCTTTGCACTGTGCACGGGCGGAATGGATTGTCGGACCCTCTGAACAAATCCGTCGTTGTTGGTAAAGGTTCCATCCACTTCGGCGAAGGATGCTGCCGGAAAAACAACGTCCGCGAATGCAGTAGTATCCGTTTCGAATAGTTCCTGGACCACGAGGAAATCGAGTTTGCTCAACGCCTCTTCCCGCCCACGCAGCTGTTCGGACAAAAAGCTGCCTGCTATGTAGACGGCACGAACGCTGTCACCTGCAGCGTCGAGAGTTTGAGTAGCGCTCAACGCACCATCCATCATTCGCATATCCTGAGCGCCCACACTGTTATTGAAGAGCGGCAGGGGATGGAGAAGGACTCGGCGTCCATCCCCTGCAAGAGCGTACGGGAGTTGGGCCACTATGGCCTGAGCCTCTGCGCCGAGTTCAGCGCTGAACATAATTACTAAGTCACCTTGCAACTCTGAAAGTGATTTCCTTAGTCCGGCGAGATCATTTTGGTCCACACCCATTTTCTTCGCTGCCGTCTTCTCATAAGACCATGAATGAAGAGCTAGCACGGCAGCATCCAGGCTACCAGGGCGGATGTGTATGAATTTTGACGCTTGTTCGGTCAGTCGGATGGGAACGCTGTTAATTACCGTCAGCTTGGCGCCGCCATTTCGAACCGCTTGTCGAACCTGCTTGGCTGTGAGCGGCTGTAGTTCTTCAGGCTCACCGCCAATCAACAAAATTGCGCTAGCGTGACGAATGTCATTGTGCGTCGCCAGCCTGCCGCCCAGGTTTTCGAAGAATGGTTTTAGGCTGTATGCGTCAGTGGTCGTGTAGTGTTGCGTGCCGACCAACTGGGTGGCGAATTTATATAAAAGATAATTGGATTCGTTTGTGATCCGCGGGCTGCCAATGACTGCTATGGAATGAGGTCCATGACTGTTAGCGGTAGCGTCGAGCTTTTCAGCGACATGCCGAATCGCTTCGTCCCAGGTGGCAGGAATTAACTTCCCACCTTTCTTATAGCGAATGAGCGGAGTGCGAATGCGCTCCTCGTGATTAACGAACGGATGACCGAAGCGCCCCTTAATGCAAAGAAACTCTCCGTTAAGTCCGTTCACATAGCGATCGCGAGCTACGATGCGCATTAACTCGCCACCGCGCGACCCTAGTGAGATTTGGCAACCATCCGAGCAATAAGTGCAGGTTGAAATCGTCTGCTTTAGCTCCCACGGCCTGGCTTGGTGGCGATACGTGGCGTCAAGCAAGGTTCCAGTGGGGCAAACTTCGATACAGTTACCACACTGCGAACAATCCAGCCACCCACCGTAGGTACCTATAACAGTATTTGCGCCCCGGCCTCCGGCTTCAATAGCATCCTCGCCCATCCACTCATCACAGACTCTGGTGCAACGCTTACAGAGAATGCAGCGTTGCGGATCGTTTGCCACAATCGGAGAAAGGTATTTCTCGGGATAGTAGTTCTTCTGCTCGGTGAATCGCTCTTCCAGGTTTCCCCAATTGAAGGCCATTTCCTGAAGTTCACATTCACCGCCGCGATCGCATACCGGGCAGTCAAGTGGGTGGTTAGCCAGCAGAAACTCCATCATTCCCCGTTGGGCTTTCTCAATCTCTTCACTTTGAGTGGTAACCACCATGCCATCCGTGCAGATGATCGTGCATGAGGTTTGCAGCTTCGGCATCTTCTCAATCCGAACCAGACACATGCGACATGATGCCTGCAGGGCAAGATCAGCGTAATAGCAGAATGAAGGGATATCGAAACCCTTTTCGCGAGACACGTCGATCAGACGGGCACCCTTTGCTACCTGGAAATCTTTTCCATTGATTGTGACTTTGATTAGATCAGTGGCCATTCTTATTGGATTTCACGTGCGAATCGTTCTTTCGTCTAGCTTCGTGTGATTTCGTGGATCGCGGTTTTGGTCTACAGAAGCCGATCCCCGAAATCACACGAAAGATCACGAACTCAAAGCTGCTCGCCATTCTCTGACAGGAGATGCTTCTTAAAATCTTCAGGAAATCGTTTGATCGCCGACTGGATGGGCCAGGCTGCTGCATCACCTAGCGGGCAAAAAGATTTGCCTTCGATGTTGTCGCAAAGATCCAGCATTAACTGTGCGTCTCCTGGCCGGCCGCCGCCCTTATCGATCCGCTTGAACACCTTGACCAACCAATCCGTGCCTTCACGACAAGGGGTGCACCAGCCACAGGATTCATGTTTGTAAAACTCAGTTAAGTTCTTGGTTGACTCGAAT
>DASSCG010000256.1:0-11528 GCA_035697925.1 Pyrinomonadaceae bacterium | reverse complement strand
TATGAGGTATTACTACCTTATCCCAGTCGACCCAGCATCCTCGAAATCGTGGGAAGACGGCGAGAGAAGTTGAATCTTAAAGAAGCCGTGGTTCCGGAGGATCCAACATCGTCGAGTTCCAAAATTATCCCTCTCTTTAATGGTTACAGCCCGAGTGGTGATGTTACTGCCCCTCTTGTCTATGTGAATTACGGTTTGCCGCCTGACTATGATGCGCTAAAAAAACTCGGAGTTGATGTCAAAGGAAAGATTGCAATCGCGCGCTACGGGAACTCATTCCGCGGAGTTAAGGCGAAGGTGGCTGAAGAAAACGGAGCGATTGGATTACTGATCTACTCCGACCCTTCAGATGACGGCTACGTGCAAGGCGACGTCTATCCGAAAGGTCCGTGGCGCCCTGAGAGCTCGGCGCAACGCGGATCGGTCCAGTACTTGTTTCAATATCCGGGCGATCCTCTGACTCCGGGGAAACCCTCTATACCGGGTGTTGCGCGACTTAAGATCGAAGAGGCAACCGACCTCACGCGCATTCCGGTGCAACCTTTATCTTACGGCGACGCGCGTCGCCTCCTGGAACCCTTGCGCGGGCCGCTTCGACCAAAGGGCTTTCAGGGCGGATTGCCATTCGCATATCACGTGGGCGGAACTGACGACCTTCGAGTTCATTTGAAAATTGAAATGGACTACCAGATTCGTAAAATCTGGAACGTGGTGGCTCGCATCGAAGGCAACGAGGAAAGCGATCGATGGGTGATCATGGGAAATCACCGCGATGCCTGGACCTTCGGGGCCGTCGATCCGAACAGCGGCACGACGGCAATGCTTGAAGCCGCGCGAGGCTTTGGCCAATTGTTGAAGAACGGCTGGAAGCCCCGTCGCACAATCTTACTTTGCAGTTGGGATGGCGAAGAGTATGGATTGATCGGATCAACGGAATGGGCTGAAGAGTATGCGGAAGAATTAAAGGAGAAAGCTGTCGCTTATCTTAATATGGACGCGGCCGTTTCAGGCCCTAACTTTGGCGCCTCATCCGTCCCGTCTCTTTGGAAATTGATTCGTGGCGCAACCCAGGACATTCGTGATCCCAAAACTGGGAAGAGCATTTATCAACAGTGGCAGGACCGTAGTCGCGAGTCACGCCCTGAGGCGGAGTTGACTGATCCGGAAACCGGTTCAGACGTCAACATTGCTGAGGCGCGTATAGGAGCGTTGGGTTCGGGTTCGGATTACACTCCATTCTTGCAGCACCTGGGCATTCCTTCCCTGGACATGGGTTTTGGTGGTGATTACGGTGTTTATCACTCTGCTTATGATTCATTCCACTGGATGGCGCAGTTCGGGGATCCGACCTTCGCTTACCACGTGGCGGCCGCGCAGTTGTGGGGAACAGTTGCGCTGCGCCTTGCGGATGCTGACGGTCTTCCTTTCGACTATGTAGACTACGGTTCTCAGATCAAGGATTTCTTCAGCGAGAGCGTAAAGACGGCAAAGCGTAGAAACGTTCAGAACGCATTCGATGAAAAGGAAATGCGAGATGCTATTGAAGCGTTCTCTAATGAAGCTGGCCGAGTTGAAAAAAGCCGGCAAGAAACCATACTGGAAATCGAGCGAAGTCGTGTAGAGGCGAGCGATCGGCATCGTAGGTCACAGGAGAGGTTGAGACGTATCAACGATGCCTTGCTGGCTACGGAGCGGGCGTTGACTGACGCTCGCGGCTTGCGAGGACGGCCGTGGTACCGTCATCAGATCTATGCTCCGGGTTTTTATACGGGTTACGCCGCTCAGCCACTGCCTGATTTTCGTCAGGCGATCGAAGATCGAAATACCGCCAACGCCGGCGAAGCCTTGGGTCGGATAGTGGCAGCTTTAAAGCGGGCCACCGAAGTATTGCGCAAGGCGCGTGAATAAATTTGTGTTAGGAGCTGGGATTGGAGGTATGAATCCCGGTGCAGTGAGACAGGCAACAACAAAAAACTATTTGAAGGAGATCGAAATGGGAAAAAGGTTTACGGGGATGTATATCGTCCTGATCTTGATGTCATTGTTTTCAGTTTCAGCAATCATCGCACAACAACCACGTGGGCGAAGACCGCGAGCAGATGCCGCGACGAAGTCAGATTTGAGAATTAGATATAAGACGACCACCGGCGGACAGACTATGGAAAGCGCCACCATGCTCAAGGGCGCTCGCGAGCGAACTGAATTGCGTTCGGGCTACATGGACATCGTGAGCATCACTCAATGTGATCTAAAACGAACTATCCAAATAAGTGATACCGCTCGAAAATACGTCATCACGCCTATGGACTCGGGCAATTCGGTCACCCCAAGGCCGAGTAATACGGTGCCGGCTGGTCCGTCTGAGCCAGTTCGACAAGGTGGCGTCGTAACTTACACGACTAACTCAGTGGACACGGGTGAACGCAAAGAGATGTTTGGCTTCACGGCCAGACACGTCAAAAGCACTACCACCACAGAGTCGTCGCCTGATGCCTGCAATCCTGTGAAGCAAAAGATCGAACGGGATGGATGGTACATCGACTTTTCGTTTGGACTTGACTGCGATCAAGCTGGAGGGTATGCCGCAAATTATCCAACTGCGCCAGGCGGCTGTAGAGATCGCGTACAAATGAAACAGTTGGGAGCCGCGCGCACCGGATATCCTCTGATCGAGACGACTATCATGTATGGCCCCGACGGTCAGCAGGTGTACACCTCGACAAAGGAAGTCGTGGACCTTTCGCGTGAGCCACTCGACCCCGCATTGTTCGACGTGCCGGCTGGGTACGCTGAGGCGCAGAGCTCTCAGGAACTCTATGTCCCACCTTCAACGACAGGCGCCGGCTCTGAGATGTCTGGTAGCAATAGCGGCGCCGACAACCAAAGCAACGTTATGACCAACGCTGCTGGAACGAAGCAACCCGGCTCCGTGCGCGTCGGAGTTGTTACGCTCAACAATCGCACCGACCGCGAGGTTTCCCTCGATTCATTGCGAGGCCGTCTGCTGAGTGGAATTCAAGGGAGCGGCATTGATGCCGTGCCTCTTGACGCCACCTCACAGTCGGCTGCCGAAGCGGAGGCGAAAGCCAAACAGTGCGATTTTATTCTGTACACAGACATTAGCAGTTTGAAGATTTCCGCGGCTAAAAAGCTCGGTGGCATTCTCGGTCGTGCCACTGGCGTTAGTGGGGCCGGTAAAACCGATGCTCGAGTTGATTTCAAACTGTTTGCTGTAGACGAGACGACGCCACGTTTACAGTCTTCCACCACCGGAAAAGAGGAAGGTGATGAAGCCAGCGTAGGAACGGCTTTGGACTCAGAGGCCAGGGCAGTTAGCGCGGCTGTGAGAGGCACGCAATAGTAGTTCGGTTGAGTGACTGAAGGGGTTACGGATGGCCGGGCGCCTTCGATATAACAAGGACATTTTCCATTGGCATTTTCCATTTCTCATTTGTCATTGGAAAAGACAAAAACGGACTCGATATTCAACTCGAGTCCGTTTTTACTTTTGCTGTAGGTAAACTTCCTAATTCGCCGATAGGATTTCTCTGCGATGACAAATGAAAAATGGACAATGCCAAATGAGAAATGCTTAGTTCTTCGCGTTCTTGCCTTTTCCCTTCTTTTCCACTGGTGGCGGCAGCTTCTTAGCAGCCTCTAGTATTGAGTCAGCATTTTCTGCGAGCTCTTCAAAACGAGCGATCTCCGCATCGCCCTTGGCCTGCTCTCGCATCGGTCGCAACTGCTCGTAAATGCGAGTTGCTTCAGCTGCCAGCTTTCTGAGCGCTTTGGGAATCAGTGGGTTCTTTTCGTCGCGAGCACTCACATCGTCGATATTGGTAATAGCTTCGTCCAGGATCTTAGCAATGTCACCGATTAACTCCGCGCGCGAGCCTGTAGGCAACTCGCCCCACTTCTCTGAATCCTTTTTTAACTGCTTGGCGCTCGGCGCATCCAATCCGGTCAGGACCAGCAAGCGCCGGTCTGCGGCTTTCACAAAAACATCCATACGCTGATCCAGAACCTGGGCCTCCTTGATGAGTTCCACCTCCTGAGGCGTCAGGTGATCACGAGACTGCGTAGCTCCGGCTAAACTAGTGGAAGCCAAAACGGCCACGCTGATGCACATCAGCGTCACCAAAAGGCTTCGGATCATTTTCATGGGTTTTTCTCCGGCACTGCATTGTTCTTAAGAGGTTTATCAGTGGGTCTTTCCTCAGACTTTTTTGGTTCGCGAAAAACAGTGTGACCATAAAAGGAATTAAGCGCTTCGGTCCTTCCTTTGCGGGCGAACTCCTCCAGCTCCTTAACCCAAACCGCGTATTCCAACGGCGTACTGCGTCGAATTGCCGTCAAGCGAGGTCCGTGCGCGCGCAAGGCTAATTCGAGCCGCTTATATAAATCCCTGGTTTTATCTTTTTCCCGCACCATTGGGTTCAGATAATCCAATGCATCATCTATTAATGCTTCATACTTACCCAGCTCGCCTGCAGCTCCATCATAACTTTGTTCGCTGGTGAGCACCTCAGCTCTCGCGAGGCGGAGCTCCGCAAGTTCGATAGTGCTACGGATTCGCGTTTTGGGGTCGTTTGTTCCTTCCAGGCGCGCACGTTCCTCTTTAGTAATTATCTTAAGAGGAGGTGGAGCTGAGAGTGGTTGCTGGACAGTTTCCTGAGCGAGCAAAGCGGGAGCATAGATCGCAAGACCAAGTAGAACGAGCGTGAATATTGGATAAGAGATTCGCAAATGATTGTCCGGGGAATTCATTTCTGGAACAGCTGATCGGAAAGTCAGCTGTCCTTATGTTTATGGCTTACGTTTGACTCCTTCTCCGAGTTGGATCTGGCGGCGCAAGGAAGGCAGTCGTAATTTTACCTTATCAATTTCGAGTTGATTGTTATTTGCGTCGGCGCGGCTTAGAAAAGCAGCGTAGGCTGACTGGGCCTCCTCATATTCTCCAAGATAATCGTGTGCACTGGCAATGAAATAGTAAGCAATAGCCAGGTCTGGCTTCTTATTTAATAGCCACTCATATTCAGGGATCGCCTCTGAGTAGCGCTTCTGCTCATAAAGCGCGGTCGCCAGGTTCGAATGAGCGAAATAGTTGTCGGGGAATACTGAAATCACTTTGCGCAGGATCGTGGCCGCCTCGGAAAAACGTCTACCACGAACCAGGCTCGACGCATACCCGATCGCGTAATCCGGATTGTTAGGCTCTATTTGAGTCGCCCGACTATATAGCTCAAGCGAGCGAGCCGGATCATCAGTGCGGTATGAGGCTCCAAGTCGAGCCAGCAATGACGCGCTGCGAGGATTCTTTTCAATCAGTTTTGCTAGCGCGGTCCGAGCGACTACCGGATCATCACTATTGGCGGCATCAATCTCTTCTTTCGTACCAATGACTTTTATATTGCCACCTGCGGAGGCATCCTCGGCCTTGAGCAACCCGGCGGCCGAAGCTATTCGTTCAGCATCACGTGGTTTGCCCGCACGTTCGTACGCTACCACGATTCGATGGAGTGTCGGCTTATCGATATCTTTTACTTGCTCCGCAACTTTGAGATCCTCGAGAGCGTGTTCGAAGTCACTCTGCTCAACGTAGAGCTCGGCCCGTTCGATGAGCGCTGCCAGGTTGTTAGGTTCCGTCTCGAGAACATGTTGCAAACTAGTCTTAGCGGCGGCCTTATCTCCTAGCGCGCGTTCGGCCATAGCCCTTAAGAGCCAGATCGAAGACGGAGCGTTGGAGTCGTTAGTGGCGCTCTGCGCAAGCTTGAGTGCTTCCTTTGGATCGCCGGCGCGCATCCGGATACTTGCCAACACCCGAAGAGCGAGATTGTCAGCAGCATCGAATTTAAGCGCTTGTCGCAAGGCCGTTTCAGCTTCAGGGTCCCGGTTGGCACGGGCCAACAGAATTCCAAGTGCTGAATAGGGAAGGGACCACTCTTTCCTTAGTTTGATCGCTCGGCGAAATGCAGCTTCGGCGTCCGCGGAGCGATCTAACGAGGCAAGTACGTTTCCCATTTGATACTCGGCCTCAGGAAATTCTGGTTTCACCTTAAGAGCCTCTTCGTAGTACTCCAGCGCGCGGGCCAGCTCTCCCCGTGCGTGAGCACTCTGGCCGCGCTCGAACAACTTAACGGGATCCGCGGCGCTGTCGCCCAATGCATCCTCAGTCTGCGCCACGACTGGGTGTGTGCAGGTGATGGCCAAGATGGCGACGAATGTCAGAGCGAATCGTCTGAACCAGCGTCGGGGAATAATTGTGAACTTGAAGCGCATTAGCGAGCGTAACGACAAACTCGACGAGGAAAAAGTGTTCGGGGAGACTTGGATCTTAACACGCACGAAGTAGACGCGTCCAAACGCTAAGTCATAGCAGACCACCGACATCCGGACTTTGAGATGCCGGTTGCGCTGGTGTTGATGCATGGGATAACATGCGCCGAAGTATTACAAGCAACTCAACTAGGAGAGAACGAGGCGCGGTAGACGTGTCTTAATTCTGCTGCGACTGACCGTGAAGAACTCGATCATCACAGAAACCAGCGGCGGCGCCGGCTCACTGATCAATTATCCCCATCACAACGACGGCCTTGCGAAAGAAGAAAGACTAAGAGAACTCTTTCGCGAAATGGAGTCGGTTCTGGTTGCTTTCTCGGGCGGAGTTGATAGTACCTACGTCGCGTATATCGCTAATGAGGAACTTGGCGAGCGCGCTCTCTGCGTGACCGGCGACTCGCCCAGCCTTCCTCAGTATCAGCGCGAAGAAACTGCTCGCATCGTCGAGCAGTTCGGATTTCGTGCGGAGACTATCCAGACAAATGAATTGGACCAAGAGGCTTATCGTGCTAATGGTCCTAACCGCTGTTATTTCTGCAAGGATGAATTGTACGGGACACTAGAGCCAGTGGCTCGGGCGCGGAATCTCAAGTTTGTCGTGGATGGTTCTAATACCGATGATCTCGGTGATTACCGGCCGGGACGCGCAGCGGCAAAGGAACACGGAGTTAGAAGTCCTTTAATTGAAGTTGGCATGAGCAAGCAAGATGTGCGTGAGATGAGTCGGAAGGCCGGGTTGCCAACGTGGGATCGACCATCCAGCCCTTGTCTCTCGTCAAGAATTGCATACGGCACTCCGGTAACTATAGAACGTCTCAACACGATCGATCGGGGCGAAGAGGTTCTTCGCCAATTGGGTTTTCGCGAATTTCGAGTCCGCCATCACGACAGTTTGGTGCGTCTGGAGATTTCGCCGGCCGAGATGGCTAGCGCACTCAATAGTGAAATTGTGGCAGAGTTGGCTGCACGGTTCCGCGAACTAGGCTTTAAGTACGTTACTCTCGATCTTCACGGCTACCGCACCGGCGCGATGAACGAAGCCCTTCGTTAGGGGCCACGCCGCAAAAAAGAATTGGAGTCAGATATGTCCTTGCAAAGCACAGTCTATGTAGATGACATACGCGAGATCAAAGAAGCGAATCCTTTTGAATCGATGATGTCTCGATTCGATCGCGCAGCACAGTTGCTTAATCTCGATCCGGATCTGTATGCGGTGATGCGCGTGCCTAATCGCGAACTCAAGGTTTACATTCCCACTCGCATGGATTCAGGCCGGATTCAGGTGTTCGAAGGATACAGGGTGCAGCACAACTTTGCGCGCGGGCCCGCCAAAGGAGGGATCCGTTACGCTCCAGATGTAAACCTTGATGAAGTTCGCGCGCTCGCAGCCTGGATGACGTGGAAATGCGCAGTTGTAAATGTTCCTTTCGGTGGGGCGAAAGGCGGCGTGGTTTGTGACCCTCAACAGATGTCGATGGGTGAGTTAGAGCGGATGACGCGGCGTTACGCTTCCGAGCTCCTCGATTTTATTGGACCAGAGAAGGACGTGCCGGCACCAGACATGAACACCAACGAGCAAACGATGGCCTGGATAATGGACACATTCTCAATGCACGCTCGGCATACGGTAACTGCGGTTGTCACCGGGAAGCCAATCGATCTCGGGGGATCGTCCGGTCGACGCGAAGCGACTGGCCGGGGCCTCCTTATCGTTATCAATGAGGCCATCAAGAGATTTCGGATGAAGCCCGAAGAGACGAGGGTGGTGGTTCAGGGATCAGGAAATGTGGGTGGGATCGGTGCACGCTTACTCCACGAAGCAGGTTATCGGATAGTAGCGATTTCGGACGTTCATGGAGGCATCTACAATCCGAATGGAATTGATATACCTTCGGCGCTCTCTCACCTACAAGCGACCCGCTCTTTTGAGGGCTATGAGGGAGTCGAACCAGTTTCCAACAGCGAATTGCTGGAACTGGAGTGTGATGTGTTGGTGCCGGCCGCGACCGAAAATCAAATTACTTCACAAAATGCAGACCGGATTAAGTGCAAAGTGCTTGCTGAAGGGGCCAATGGGCCAACGACAGCAGGTGCTGATGAAGTGCTCCATCAGAATGGTGTTTTCGTTATTCCCGATATCCTGGCCAATGCGGGCGGAGTGACGGTTTCTTATTTTGAGTGGGTGCAGGACCGTATGGGTTACTTTTGGCGTGAAGACGTCGTTAACCAGCGTCTTGCTGATACGATGGTGGCAAGTTTCAACGATTTGTGTCGTTATGCGGACGCTCATTCGGTCGATACAAGGACCGCTGCATACATGCTAGCCATCGACAGAGTAGCTTATGACACACGCATGCGTGGTATCTATGCGTGACGGAAAAAACATAAACAAATTGGCCCTAAGCCCGTTAAAATGTCTTGATTTCCCCAAAAAGGTAGAGTATGGTCTGGCATGATTTTAGCACTCGGCCCAGCGCATAACCCCCGAATTGTGCGCGGTTGGATTGGGCTCGAAGCATTGAAAATTCTCTGACATATAGTTGGAGCCTCCGCATCAAGGAATTGATCGCGTTGGTTAACGCTCTTAAGCAAACTTTATACTTTCGCAGGAGGAATGCGATGAGACTCGCAACTAGGGCGCTTATTGCCGCGCTCGCTACGTTGGTACTGTGCACGGCAGTATCAGCACAAACTCCGAGACCGGAGAATGATCCAAGAAATCAGGCTCCCACCATTGGAACAGGCGGCTCGCCTGGTGGTCCAACCGGACTTTTCACCATTTACGACGGCGACACGCTGCGTAGAGGCGAGTTCACTTTCAGTATTGCTTACAGCAACTACGATCGCGATCCAGGGGATGTCGATATTGCAGAGATCCCGGTCAGCTTTAACATAGGTATCAACGATCACCTCGAGCTGTTCTTTAATATCGACGCCTATCGCGGCGTTAAGGTTAATAACCCGAAGCATCTTTCAGGCTTCTACTTGCCCAACTCGCAACTCTTCTTTACTCAAACGTTGCTTGGGAGTGGTCCAGCGATCATTTTGGCCCCGATCAGAACGTCTGGATCAACTGCCATCAGTGGAGCGGTATTTCGACCGGCATTTTGTCCTGCTTGTATACCTGTCCTCACTGGTGTTGGCCCATTGGGTGCACGAACTTCGTTCTTCATTGGCGGTCAGCCGCTTGTTCAGTTTCCGTTCGTAGGTGGTACTGGACCGAATTTCGGTCTTACGGGTAACTTCGCCGCGCCACCTTACACGAGCGTCTTGGGTGCGCCGACTGGCGGTAGCAGCAACTTTGGAGCAGCTGCAAACTTCCCAGGCGTGGGCTCACCGGTTGGAAGCATTCTGCCAGGTGTGGTCCTCACGACCAGGCAAGTACCGGCCAACCTGACCTTCAACACGATTATTGCCCCGGACCTGTTCACGATTGCTCCGTCATATATTGCCGATGCACCGTTCATCAATCGCCTCTATGGCGAATCGGCTTTTAGCACTGCCACCATTGGTGGAAATATTCGGTTTACGGAACCGGATAATGCACTGAGCTTGAACCTTGTTCCTTTCTATCGATTCTACTGGGATAAGGCTGATGATTTTTCAGGCTTCAACCAGTTGCAGCGCGGCGCGAGCCCGGGCGGCAGTCTCGGTGATTTCGGCCTGTTCGGCGTGGTCGGCGGAAGACTCAGCCGCTCAATCCATCTTGCGGCTAATTTCGGCTACATCCTGAATAGTAATCCGAAGTCAGAGGCTTTCGGCGGCGACGACGTCACCTTGCTGGATCGGCCTGATGAATTTATTGCGGGCGTTGGTTTTGACTTCCCGGTTAATAAGTGGTTTCAGCCAATGGCTGAGCTCAAGTCCATTCATTACGTCGGAGGGCGCACGCCCAACGCTTTTGAGAACAACCCAGTCGACGTCCTTGGAGGCGTTCGCGTTTATCCGCGGCGTTGGTTTGGGTTCACAGCCGCATATCGACTGCACGTAAACCCACAGGGTGATCGTCTGTTCGGCAGCGATCCTGACTTGCCGGCTGGCTTCAAGACTTCCGAAGATCCTCATGGGTTCATGGCGCAGTTTTTCATCGGCCATCGAAACGCGAGGGGAGTACCTCCGCCTCCTAACATGGGGCCAACGGTCTCCGTTTCGGCTTCCACCTCAACTATCAATCTGCCGTGTCCCACTGGTCCGAGCGTAGAGTCCTGCGTTCCGAGTGCCAACAGAGAAGTGCAGTTGACAGCGGCAGCAACCGATCCTGATAACGACACACTGCTTTATACCTGGTCCGTAACCGGCGGGCGTATCTCCGGTGAGGGTCGAGCGGTAAATTGGGATCTCTCGGGCGTTAATCCCGGAACTTACACAGCCACGGTCGAAGTAAATGACGGCAATCAACATACCGCCAATGCTTCAACCACGGTCACGGTCGCTGTCTGTGAATGCGCACCACCGCCGTGTCCGACTGTGTCGGTAAGCTGCCCGTCTGATGTGAAAGTTGGTTCACCAATCACGTTCAACGCTTCGGTCACTGGTGGTCCAGCCGGCTTGACGCCGACCTACAATTGGTCAGTATCCGCTGGCACCATCTCGAGCGGTCAGGGCACATCCTCGATTACGGTTGATACAGCCGGAATCGGTGGTCAGACTGTTACAGCCACCGTTGAATTAGGCGGCGTTGCACCTGAATGTTCGCGAACTGCTTCGTGTTCTACGTCGGTAACCGTTGAAGTGCCCATCAACCCGACGAAGTTCGACGAATATGGTGACATCCGGTTCAATGACGAGAAGGCTCGTCTCGACAACTACGCAATTCAGTTGCAGAACCAGGCAGGGTCGCAAGGCTACATCATCGCCTATGGCACATGTGAAGGTCAGGGTCAGGCTCGAGCCGACCGCGCCAAGAACTACCTAGTCAACACGCGCGGAATCGAGGCGACTCGTATCACAACCATAGACGGCGGTTGCCGTGCTGACTTGGCAGTCGAGCTGTGGATTGTACCGACAGGCGCAAATCCACCTGCTGCCACCACCGACAACGCAGTCTCGCCATGTCCTGAATGCCGGCGAGCACCGCGCAGACGTCGGGGCAGACGCGACTAGAATTAAATCCAAACTCCGCGTCCTTTTGACGCGAACTTCCGAAACGGGCGATCTCCACGAGATCGCCCGTTTCGCCGTAGAGGCCT
>DASSCG010000255.1:0-2627 GCA_035697925.1 Pyrinomonadaceae bacterium | reverse complement strand
CCTTAGGCGTTGGGTGGGAGCCCTAAATTCTGAAGGAGTGCGGGAAGTTGCTCCGAACATTCACGTTTGCTCGCCCGTAGTGCTACCGCCATTTGGACCACGTTGGCGGCGGGAGGCCAACCGCCGGCTCTTTCTTCCTCTCATATTGCGCACAGCTGCAAAGCTCGGTTTGCGTGACCCGATGATTTGGACTTATCTACCAAACGATACGACGCTCGAGTTAATTCGCATTCAGCGTAAGCGAGGCAGTCGGGGACTGGTCTACTATTGCGTCGCCGACTTTACACAACTCACACCATACGTGGAGCAACTCGAAGCTACCGAAACAGAGATCGTCGCTTACTGCGATATCGTGTTTACCAGTTGCTTGGAGCTGAACCGAAGGTTTCAGACCTTTAATCAAAACTGCCACGTCTTTCCGTTCGGCGTTAACCTTGATGCTTTTCCCAGCAATGGAAGTAACGCGTTTGGAACAGTCCAGTCCAACGGTCATGGTAAACCAGTCAACGAAGTCAATACTCCTGGCTCAATCGCCGACCTCTCTAAGCCGGTTATTGGTTATGTGGGCGGAATGCATCGACACGTAGACTTCGGTCTGGTCAAGGAGATGGCAATCAGGCGACCTGATTGGTCCTGGGTATGCGTGGGCGCCTTGCAGGCAGCTCTCGGAGATCTTGCGGGCTTGCCCAACGTCCACCTGACCGGAGAACGGCCGCACGCTGAACTCGCAAACTATGTGAGGGAGTTCGACGTCTGTATCGTTCCCTATGTCAACAGTGCTTACACGGCGACCGTTGTCCCAACGAAGATCAACGAGTATCTGGCTCTCGGCAAGCCCGTTGTGTCCACTGCGCTACCACCTGTTTGTGAATTCAACAAGGAACATAAGATCTTGATAACGACTGAAGCGAGGCCCGACAGCTTTTTGGAAGCCATTGCTGAAGCGCTCGCGATGCCTCGCGATGAGGAAACGCGGTTGCGGCGGCGCCGTGTTGCCGAGCTTGGCGATTGGGGTGCGCGCTTCAACAAGATGTCCAAGTTGATTAGCGACAGTTTGGATGGAGGCGAAGCGGCAGACGCGATTGATTCAGGAATAGCCGTAGCAGCGGGTCGTTGAGGGAACACTAGCAGCGTTGATGAGGGCCGCTGTGCGGAGCGTTGGTGTGTTAATGCCTTACAGGATTTGTTAGAGAAGAGAGATCGAGATTGCAGGTTTCCTGAGATGGAAATGCGTACGTAACTTTATAATTCGGGATAGTCGTTTCTAATATTGGTTTCCCACCGATTTCGAGCCAGGCATGTCCGTCAACTGCGCCCTCAGGCGTTTTGCGCATTCCAAAGACAATTCTCGTCGCAATTCCGTGAAGGGCCAGGTATCGATGGAGAACTGCGGCTCTCTTCCAACAGATAGGTTTGAAGACCAGCAGGTTAGTTCCCAGCAGCAGATCGATCGCGTGACCGAGCCTCTTCTCAGTTTCCGCCGGAGCGTGCTTTGGATCCGGCAGTACTCCTACTGAGACGAGTTTTAGAGCACGAGGTAGCGGTTGGAGTTTTACCAGCAGCGAGAGAATCGCAACCCAACTTGCCATGCGTAGAATCAAAATGGATTCCGCTGGATCTCGAACGAGCTTGCGACCGCCGCTAAAGACAACTCGCACTAATCTGGCCGCGATTTGACCATCACTCCCACTCAATTGTTCAACCTCCGGGCTAGATTCTATCCTATTGGAACGACACACACGACATCCTTGGCCGAGAGGCCACAAAAAGCATGATCCACAAAAACTCTCTAAACTGCAGGAGAGACGCCCGTTTCGTGATGCTTAGTGTATTTTTGTGATCGTTCGCCGAACATCGAAACAAAAAGCCTCGAGCAGTTTTGTGGCGAACTGCATTTTATTTAGCTTGCGTGTTAGGCTACTTACAGTCTGGATCCAGAAACCGCAAGCAATCTATGACTACCAAGTCGTCAAAGAAAGCACGTACTCAGCCGCTCAAGGAAGTGACAATCTTTTGTGACGGATCAAGCCTTGGCAACGGCCGAGCGGAAACCCGCGCGGCCGCCGTGGCACTACTTGGCTTTCGCGGTTACTGGAAATCGGTTGGCGTCTATCTGGGCAATGCCACAAATCAACAGGCAGAGATTGCCGCGGCTGCGGTAGGCCTGGAAGCTTTACGCGAGCCGTGCCGCGTGCATTTGTTTACGGACTCGCGGTATGTAGTAGAGACCATGAGCGGAAAGTTTCGTCGCAAAGCTAACCATGATTGGTGGCAACGCCTGGACCAGGCTGTGAGCAAACACCACGTTGAGTGGGAATGGACTCGTGGTCACGATGGACATCTCATTCAGGAAGCTGTAGATCGCGCAGCCCGACGCATTGCTACCTTGGGAAGAGTTGACCAGGAAGTTTTGCGCGATGCGGAAGAGAAGGTTGGGACC
Source organism: Pyrinomonadaceae bacterium (assembly GCA_035697925.1). Taxonomy (GTDB): domain Bacteria; phylum Acidobacteriota; class Blastocatellia; order Pyrinomonadales; family Pyrinomonadaceae; genus PSRF01. The sequence goes on along the minus strand of DASSCG010000255.1, from coordinate 187 downwards.
ATCGAGGTTCCAGCCACTGACGCGTCATCCTTAATCACCTGACTTTTGATTGCGTCACCTCAGTTTAGTGATATTTCGTGTGATTTCGTAGATCGTCTTTTCTTTTTCGCCCAGACAGCCTTCATTTAAGAATTCGAGATTAGGACACTAAACAGATTTGCTAGCATTAGCTTTCGCGTCGGTTCAT
>DASSCG010000254.1:0-6852 GCA_035697925.1 Pyrinomonadaceae bacterium | reverse complement strand
AAAGGACTTTTCATGAGGTCGCCAATCCAGCTTCTCCTCAGGGAGGCGGCTCAAGTGCTTGCGGGTTGTCTGCGCTTCGTGTTCAAACTCAGCCGCGAAAGAATCGATCTTACTCATCGTTCATACTCCTTATAGAAGAGGGACAGCTTCGCTGTCGAAGAATAAAAAGCCACGTTTTGTAATAACCCTTTTACAAGTAAGTCGAACAGAGAATGGACGGATCGACACTTGGACCAGAAATATTTAACATGAGCCATGCTCGCAGACGTCAACGCGGCAGTCGAGGCGGTCTATAGCACCGATTGGGGCCGAATCGTCGCCACTTTAATTAGGTCTTTCGGCGACTTTGAACTCGCCGAAGAGGCGGCACAGGAAGCTTTTGCGGCCGCGGTGGACCAGTGGCGGGAATCGGGCGTTCCTGATTCTCCACCCGCGTGGATCATCCAAACTGCCCGGCACAAGGCGATCGACCGCCTCCGCCGGCAAACTCGCTTCAAAGAAAAAATAGAATCATATGTTGCCTCCGGAATGGTCCAAACATTCGAGGAGCCTAACTATGACACAGACGAAATTCCTGACGATCGTCTGCGCTTGATGTTCACTTGTTGTCACCCAGCGCTGGCCCCAGAGGCGCAGGTTGCTTTGACTCTTCGCACCCTCGGAGGCCTGCAAACAGATGAAATTGCCCGAGCGTTTCTCGTTCCTCCAGTAACAATGGCCCAAAGGCTGGTGCGCGCGAAGAGGAAAATTCGCGACGCCGGGATCCCGTACTCGGTTCCCGATACACACGAAATGCCCGCTCGCCTCGACGCCGTGTTGACGGTGATCTATTTGATCTTTAATGAAGGCTACGCACCTACGCAAGGCGGAAAACCAGTGCGGACCGATCTATGCGCTGAGGCCATCCGGCTGGGCCGCATGTTAAGAACGTTAACGGGATCGCAGCCGCCATCAGAAGCAACCGGCCTTGTGGCGCTTATGTTGTTGCATGATTCCCGACGCGAGGCTCGATTGGATGATTCAGGGGATCTTGTGGTTCTGGAGGATCAGGATCGGAGTCGCTGGGATCTGAAACAGATCGAAGAGGCCTTGCCACTCGTCGACCAAGTCCGGGGGAACGAGAGTGGACCATATGCAATTCAGGCTGCGATTGCTGCGGAGCATTGCCGCGCGAAGCGGGCCCAGGATACGGACTGGCAGCAGATCGTCAGACTCTACAATCTGCTTGAGCGGGTACAGCCGTCGCCCATCGTGTCACTCAATAGAGCCGTGGCTGTTGCTATGGTGGAAGGTCCTCGGCCGGGCCTTGAGCTGATAGATGCACTCGCTGCGGCCGGAGAACTTGGGGGATATCACCTGCTACATGCCGCGCGTGCAGATCTGCTTCGTCGAGTAGGTTCCAGGGTTGAAGCCGCAGAAAGCTATGCGCGAGCGTTAGCCCTGGTGACGAATGATAGCGAACGTCGATTTCTCGAAAGACGCCTACGCGAAGTTTCTGCTGCGTAAGACACCTTTTCAAATTGGTTCTTAGAGCTGGTTCTAAGAACACTGCTAATCCGCAAATCCGACTACGCTAAACTCGGTACCTTGGTGGCTAACGGATTTGCAAGTCAAAGGGCATCACCAGCATAGACTCACCGTTCTTCATTTGATCCAAAAGTTTCATAAACCTCAGGGCACGACGAGCGTCTTCCGGAAGCGCCGCAAAGACAGCTCGCTGCTGTTGTGCTTGAGTCGACGTATCGCCAATATTCAATAACTGCTGCAAGAAAGTTTGTGGATAGGGCAGAATTACCCGGGTGACACCTTTGTCAGCCGGGATGTTGGCTAGTTGTTGGGCAACTGCTACCGCTCGATCCAGGCCACCAAATTCATCTACCAAACCTCTGTCTTTACCCTGCGAGCCTGTCCACACGCGACCTTGCCCAACAGAGTCGATGTACTGTGGTTCTTTACTGCGTCCCTTTGCGACCTTGGGTACAAAGTCGTTGTAGTAAGTGGTCTTGATCCACTCTTCGAATTTCGCTCTTTCATCCGGCGAAAACTTCTCAGTTTCACGAAACATGCCCGCGTTCTTGCCGCGCAGGACATACTCATTTGAGACTCCAATCCAGTCGTAGAAACCCTTCATCACCGGTTTACCGCCGACCACTCCAATCGATCCGGTGATGGTCGAAGGCTGAGCAATGATCTTATTGGCGCTCGCAGCAATGTAATACCCACCTGAAGCGGCGACGTCGGCCATAGAAACCACCACAGGCTTTTTCTGCTTGGCCGCCTCGACGGCGTGCCAAATGATGTCGGACGCCAGCCCTGAACCGCCGGGACTATCGACACGCAAAACTATGGCCTTGATGGTTTTGTCATCGCGGGCGTCATTAAGAGCTTTTGCGACCGTGTCCGATCCGATCGATTGGTCTCCAGTCGGACTGTTTTCGGATTTTCCGGAGCCAATTTCTCCAGTCGCATAAATCACGGCGATACGCTCGCCTTTATCCAAGCCCAGTGATTCGGGCGGCACCTCGCGATACTCTGAACCTCTGACCAGTCTGAGTTGGTCAGTATCTTTGTAGCCGAGCTTGGCTTTGATTTCTTTATCCAGTTCGTCACGGTAAGCAGCGCTGTCGATTAGTCCTGCCTCTTTGGCTTTCAGTGCGCTGTAAGGAGAGTTGTCGATTATCGCCCGCACTTCTTCCGGAGTCTTGTTCCTTGCTTTAGCGATGGCTTCCACATAGCGATTAAAGAGATCATCGAGCAGTGAGTTGATGTATTCGCGATGAGCGTCCGACATGTCCTTACGCGTAAATGTGTCGCCGGCACTCTTGTACTTTCCAATCTGATAAATATCCGGGTAGACCCCCAGCTTGTCTAACGAGCCGCGAAAGAACATCACATTTGCGGCCAGGCCATTTATGAACAACTCTCCCGGCGGAGCGAGATAAATCCGATCACAAGCAGATGCGATGTAATACTCTTTGTTCAACCCAAATTCCATGTAGGCATAAACCTGCTTGCCAGAGGAGCGAAAGTCGGCGACCGCATCGCGAATCTCCTCGGACTTGGCCCAACCAGCTCCTGACATATTAATGTCGAGGATGACTGCTTTAATTCGTTTATCGCTCTTGGCTTTTCTGAATTGGAGTACCAGGTTTGACAGAGACTCGTCCGGACCTCCTAACAATTTCCGCAAAGGATCATCCGGCACATAATCGGGTAAGGGTCCGGCAACTCGAAGCACTAATACACTGTTGTCGCGGATGTTGGGCTCCCTTTGACCGAGGGCTCCAAGCAACAGTGCAAACCCAAGCAGGGCTACCAGAACCAGTGCCCCCAGAATGGTTGTAATAATCAGTATGGTTTTTCGGGTACGTGACATTGCCATAGTTATTTGTTGCCTCTTATCTTTAAATCCCAGTATTTAAAGTGAATTAGTGGATTTAATCCGGGTTGAAATACGTCTGAAGTGAGGAAAAGGTTTTGGGAGGATTGCCGGAGCCTAATTCCAATTGCCAATAAAGCAAACGGCCATTGGCTATTCCGGCGTCGCTGTAGGACTTCTTCTAGAGTTTCAAATTGCAATTGGCAATTTGGCTAGGTCTTCACTATCCATCCGCCGCCAACAACCTCGTCACCGCTGTAGAAGACCGTCGCCTGCCCAGGGGTTATAGCCCGCTGAGGTTCATCAAAAAGCACCCGTACACGTCCCTCTTCAAGTGGAGTAATGGTCGCGGGCGCTTCGGCATGACGGTAGCGGATACGCACATTGGCTCGCACCGGCGTGGCCGGGCAGTCGTAAGAGATCCAATTTACTCCTGCCGCATTAAACTCGCGGCTCAATAATTCTTTTTGCGCACCTACAACCACCCGATTGTCCTTGGCATTGATGGACAAAACGTAAAGAGGACGTTCATTCGCAATCCCGATACCACGTCGCTGACCAACGGTATATCGGTGAACGCCAGTGTGACGGCCCAATACGTCACCGTTTGAATCCACGATTTCACCCTCGCCAGGAAGTTGGGCCACGTTGCCTTCGGCCGCAAGATAACGATCGATAAAACCCGAGTAGTCTCCATCCGGGACGAAACAAATCTCCTGTGACTCGGCTTTCTCTGCAACAGCCAACTGATTCTCGCGTGCTATTTCACGGACTTCCGGCTTGGACATTTCCCCAAGAGGAAAGAGTGATCTCGACAGCTGATCCTGAGTCAATTCCCAGAGAAAGTAAGATTGGTCTTTTTGGAGATTCCGGCCACGAAAGAGCCGGTATCGGTCGGCGGTTTGATCGAATTCGACTCTGGCATAATGCCCGGTCGCGACTTTCTCACAACCAAGACTCGCTGCCAGGGCGTCCAGTGAAGCAAACTTCAGCCGACTATTGCATGAAACACAGGGAATGGGGGTTTCGCCATTTAGATAACTGATCACGAACGGTTGCACTACGTCGCGCTCGAACTCTCGCTCGAGGTTTAAAACGTAGAAGGGAAACCCGAGTTCTTCCGCGACTCTTCGCGCGTCATAGACATCATCAAGCGAGCAGCAACGTGAAGGAAGCGGATCGCCATGTTCATCGACGCTGATACCGCGGCGCTGATTCCAAAGTTGCATCGTGAAGCCGACGAGGTCGTGCCCCTGGTCCTTCAAAATTGCTGCCGCGGCGGACGAGTCCACGCCACCACTCATTGCCACTGCGATCTTCATTCTCGTAAACCCAAATCGTTCTGCCACGCTTCGCGGCCCTAAATCAATTTATCCTCCGTTTGGCCGCCTTTCAAAGCGGGTGCTAAGATGCCGAATGGATAGGATAACAGTCCGGCGTGTCGGTTCCCTAGTCGAGTGATTTGGTCACAACGGAAATGATATTAATTCGGGCTATAAGCGTGTGCAGTGTGTTGGTCTTGGTCCACGCAACTGCGGTCTGCCGGCATCTCGACGAGAAACGGATGAGCTTTACCGTTCCGGCCGCTCCCTGGGCGATGACATTGCCGGCGGACGACTTTGTGCTCAAACAAAAGAAAATCAAGCCAGATGGCCGCTCGGGTTATTTCTACATAGTCGATGATCAGCAACACCTCAACGTCTCCTTCTTTATCGAACCAGTCGGTGCGTGCAAAGACAGCAAGGCGTGTCGTGACCTGGTGTGGAAGTCGGGCAACCCCTCTTGGGAGACACCCCGGAACGTCGTCTTATCCGAAATAGGCGACGTTAGCTTCGTTGAATTCCTGATGCCATCATTCAGAGGCCAACCGATTCAACAGCAGAACATGTATGCGCAGTTTGTGGTTGACGGTTTTTGGGTTGACCTGCACATATCGAAAGTCCTTTACAAGCCACAGGAACACGAACTGTTCGAGCGCATCGTAAAGTCAATTAGATTTGAGCCAAAGAAAAACGCAAAACTCTGAACCCGAAACCCATGACTGAACGCGCAATTGAAGAGTATCGAATTGGCGAAGAGCCCTACTACCTGCCGGTTGGCGGTGAGGTTGATCTGTTTGCAGCGGCCCACTCAGCTCGCTTGCCCGTAATTCTCAAAGGGCCTACTGGCTGCGGCAAGACCCGTTTTGTCGAACACATGGCCTGGAGATTGGAGCGACCCTTAATCACAGTAGCGTGCCACGAAGATCTCTCTGCCACGGATCTAGTTGGCCGGTTCTTGTTGGAAGGTGAAGAGACGGTATGGCACGATGGACCACTCACCTCAGCGGTTCGCAACGGAGCCATTTGCTACCTGGACGAGGTGGTCGAAGCCCGCAAAGATACCGTCGTCATCATCCACCCTTTAACGGATCATCGCCGGCGTCTCCCGATAGAAAAGCGCGGCACGATTCTCGACGCGCCGTCCGATTTCATGCTGGTCGTATCCTACAATCCCGGTTATCAGTCGATCCTTAAGGATCTGAAGCAGTCAACGCGTCAGCGTTTCGTGGCGATTGATTTCGATTACCCCCCACCTGAGCTGGAGACCGAAATCGTAGCTCGCGAAGGCGGTGTAGACGAAGGTGTGGCGCGCGACCTGGTGCTGATTGGCCAGAAGGTGCGCAACCTGAGGGGACATGGCCTGGAAGAAGGCGTATCAACCCGTTTGCTAATCTACGCTGCCCAACTGATAGCTCTCGGAATTCCACCCACCACGGCAGCCGATGTTGCGATGTGCTCGCCCATCACCGACGATCGCGAACTGCAGCGAAGCATTAGAGAAATTGTTACTACTGTGATCTAGTCCGCCGGACGTATCCAATGAAATTCGATTTAGAGCCGCAGCCAGACGATCCGTCGTCACTCGATTCTCCAACCTCCTCCTCGATTGAACAAGAGCTTCAAAAACAATTTTCAGACATAAAGAATCCCTCAGAGCGACAGTCGATCCTGGCATTAACACGGGAGCTGTCACGACTGTCTTTGGATCAAGTGGGTGCAACTCTGGAAACCAGCGGCACTATTGCGGGAGTTTCTTTACGGGCAAGTCTTGAATTCCTGCGAGCAGCGCCCCAAGCAGCCGAAATTCTCTCAGCTGGCGAATTGCGAATGTGGGGTGAGTTAGGGCGCCGGCTGGCGGTTGCTGACGTGGAAACGAGCATTAGTTTCTTTATTGCGGGCGTCAACGACTTGAAAAACCTTCCGCGTGATGCCAGGGCAATCGCTTTTCACTTATGCTCGAGGCAAATGACACTGTCTGCGCCTATTGCCTCTGCAACGCTGCACAAGATGGGAGCGCTGACTGCACGAGTAAATGATCCAGCAACACTCATCTCGACACTGGACACCGCCGCAGAAATCTCACGCCGGTCTGCCAAGCACAGTGCAGACTTTCTTACAGCAACTCCATTGATCATCGATTGCCTCAACGGG